>JBOHIT010000462.1:0-4010 GCA_050726155.1 Bradyrhizobium sp. | reverse complement strand
GTCCCTCAATACGCCCCGCCACAGCTCGTGATTGTGGAGTCGGCACTTCCTGTCCGCGCGAGAAGCTCCTTCTTTTCCGGTCCGCCCGCGGCTAGTCTCGACCCATCTATTCAGGCGGCATCCACCTTGTTCCCGCCGCGGCGTGGGAAATCGGTGCGTTCGCTTACTTCGCGAGGACGACAGGATGCGGGCAGTGATTGTCGGTGCGGGAATGGGCGGGTTGATGACGGCGTTGGCGCTGCGACAGTCCGGCGCCTTCGCATCGGTCGATATCTACGAGCAGACGAAGATGCCCAGCACTGCAGGCGCCGGGTTGAACATCCCGCCCAACGGGGCGAGGATATGTCGTTGGCTGGGGGTCGATCTCGATGGCGGGGATCCCAAGGGACCCGACGGGGTGATCGACGGTGGCCGGGCGGCAATTTTGGAGTCGACACGGCAGTTCAACGCGGATGGGAGCGTGACGAAGCGGCCGTTCGATCACGTTACCGCCGCGGGCGACGGTGCCGGGTTTCATCACATGCACAGGCTGGACCTGTTGATGTGCCTGTACAAGCGGGTGTTCGAGTTCGGTCCCGACAGCAGGGCGCCGTGCCCGATCACCGTGCACATGGACTGCAGGCTGAAACAGCTGCGTCAGACCAGCGGCGAGGTGACGGCGACCTTCTCCAATGGACGAACCGCCACGGGAGAGGTTCTCGTGGGTGCGGACGGGATCAACTCTGCCACGTTGCAGCTGGCGTGGCCGAACCCGCGTCCCAAGCGCTGGACTGAAGTGACCTGCTTTCGTGGGCTCATTCCTCGGACGGTGGTCGCCTCGCTTCGCAAGGCTGACGGTAGCCTGCTGGACCACAATCCCATCGATTCCTTCAGCATGGACCGCCATCGGAACGACAGGAGCGGGGCGACGACGTATTGGGTGCGTGGCGGCGAGTTGTTGAACGTGTGGATCGCCCGTTATGAGCCCGACTCCGCCGCGTTCGAGCAAGAGGAGGGCGACTGGTTTCCCGTCGGCCGGGAGGAAATCCTTCGCGAGGTCGGCGAGGCCTTCGAGGGGAGCACCAGTCGCGAAGATCTACTCGCTCTGGCGGGCGCGATCGTTCGCCCGACCAAATGGGGCCTCTACGATCGCGACGCGCTCGAAACCTGGGTGCAGGGCCGCATCTGTCTGCTCGGGGACGCGGCGCACCCGATGCTTCCCACATTTGGCCAAGGCGCCGCGCAGTCCTTCGAGGACGCCGCCGCGCTCGCTAGTGCCTTCGCCCTGCACGGCCGCGATGTAGCTACGGCAATACTGCACTACGAACGCGTGCGGCATTACCGCGCCACCCGCTTCCAACTCGGCTCCAAATTCGCCTTCGATCACTTGCGGGCCAAGGACACCGCTGCGCAAAAGACGCTACTCGAGACGCTCGACGAACGGGTCAGCCCAGCCTTTGCCCACGACAAGCGCGGCGGCGAGGACGACTCCTGGATCTACGCGTATGACGCCCGCAATATCGGCGTCGAACTGCCCCCCAAGAGATTGGGACCGTGGGACTTCCGCCGAGCGGCCAAGGCCGACTACGCCACGATCACCCGCAAGCTCTGGATGCCGGCTGCTCCCGCCAAGGGTACACGCCCCGTCACGCGCGACGAGGTCGCCCTGCACAACACCCGAGACGACTGCTGGATCATCATCTCGGGAAAAGTTTACGATATCACCGAGTGGGCACCCCATCACCCTGGTGGCGCCGGAATTGCCCGAATGTACGCCGGCAAGGAAGCCACCGCCGAATTCGGTGACTACCACAGCGCCGAAGCAGTCGCGCATATGGCTCACTTCTGCATCGGCGACCTTGCCGAGACGGTCTAAGCGGACTTCAGGCAGGAGATGGCGAAAAACGACCTGACCGCCGATGGCTGCTGTTGGCACCAAGCGCGCTATTGCGCAGCGCCGCGGGTGATTTTGCCAAATTGAGGGGATGGTGAAAAAGTGCCACTGATTTGCCCGACGTGTCAACCGTGGCTCTCTGGTGTCTCCCGTGCCCGTGACTCTCTCTTACTTTGCAAGGGGTTCCTTTCTTTGCATGAGGTTGTTTTCGCTATTTTGTGTTTCGGGCACCTCCGGTGTGCCGCCCCATAGCGCGTCGAAGACGCACGTGAACGCGCTAATGACGCGTCGAAGACGCGCCTGAACGCTCTCGCGGAGGCGCTGCGCAACTCCGGGACACCAGATCGTTAGTGCTTCTCGCGCTGCATGGGAATAAAACACACATAACGGGGTACCCAACTTCGCCGACAGCGCGGGGAACGCTCATATGAAACGTCCAGGGATCTCACGCCGCGACGTGCTGGCGGGCGCCGGCGCCGTTCTTGCCGGTGCAGCCTGCTCGACGCGCGTCATGGCCGCAGCACCTCCCGCGGAGTCCGTCACGCCGGCGCTGATCGAGGCGGCCAAAAAAGAAGGCAAGGTGGTCTATTACACCTCGACCGACCTGCCGGTCGCGGAAAAGCTGGCCAAGGCCTTCGAGACGAAATACCCGGGTATCAAGGTCCACGTCGAACGCACCGGCGCAGAGCGCGTGTTCCAGCGCATCGGCCAGGAATACGCCAGCAACATCCGCGCCGTCGATGTCGTGAACTCGTCGGATGCCGCCCATTTCATCGTCTGGAAGCGCGACGGCCTGCTGGCGGCCTATGTGCCGGAGGATGTCGCAAAGTTCTATCCCGCCGAGCACAGGGATATCGACGGCCAGTTCGCAAGCTTCCGCGTCTGGCTCAGCATCATCGCTTACAACACCAATCTGGTGAAAACCGACGACGCGCCGAAGAGCTTTGCCGACCTGCTGGATCCCAAATGGAAGGGCAAGATCGTCAAGGCACACCCCGGCTACAGCGGCACCATCATGACCGCGACCTATCAGATGCAGCGCGATCTCGGCTGGGGCTTTTTCGAGCAACTCGCCAAACAGAATATCATGCAGGTGCAGTCATCGGCCGATCCGCCGAAGAAGCTCGATCTCGGCGAGCGTGCGGTCATGGCCGACGGCAACGAGTACAACATTTTCCAGATGAAAGAGGCGGGACGCCCGGTCGAACCGGTCTATGCCACCGAAGGTTCGCCACTGATCATCGGACCGAATGGCATCTTCAAGGGATCGCCCAATCCGAACGCGGCAAAACTGTTCCAGTCGTATAGCCTCAGTCGCGAAGCGCAGCAGCTCATCATCGATGTCGGCGGTCTGCGGTCGGTGCATACGCAGACGGCGGAGAAAGCGGGACGCAAGCCGCTCACGGAGATCAAGACCATGAAAGATGACGCCGCCGCGGTCGAGAAGGAAAGCGATTCGATCAAGATGCGCTACAGCCAGATCTTTCGCGTCTGATCGCAGATGACATCCGGATTGCCCAAAATTTCGGTTGCCGAAACGCTGGCCGAAAAGATCGTTGCGTTGAGGCCGGGTGGACTCCCGGCCGCGACCACGCGCAAATGCGAGGACTTGCTGACCGACGTCGTCGGACTATGCGTTACTGCGCGCAACGAGGACTATGTCAGAAGCGCATTCGCGGGCTGTGACGACGATGGTCCCTGCACGGCGATTGGTCAAACCCGCACGCTGACATCAGCGGGTGCCGCTTTTGTCAACGGTACCGCTGCCCATGGCGAGGATTTCGACGACACTTTCGAGGGCGGTCCGGTGCATGCCGGCGCGGTGGTCGTGCCGGCGGTGCTCGCCGCCTGCGAGCGGCATAATCCCGATGGCCGGATGGCGCTGATCGGGATCGCGGTCGGCACCGAAGTGCTCTGCCGGTTAAGCCTCGTGGTTCCGAAAGCCGTCCACAAGGCCGGCTTTCATCCGACGGCTGTATTCGGAGCGATGGGAGCGGCCGCCGGCGTCGGGGCTGCACTGGGTCTTAACGCCAGGCAGATCGTCGATGCGCTCGGCGTCGCCGGCAGCATGGCCGGCGGCATCATCGAATATCTGGCTGAAGGTGCCTGGACCAAGCGATTGCATGCTGGCTGGGCG
>JBOHIT010000461.1:0-8591 GCA_050726155.1 Bradyrhizobium sp. | reverse complement strand
CGCGCATCGCTATATCCTTCACCGCCCGGTGAAAGGACTGGAGATGATCTATAAGCGCCACTGCACGGTGCATCACCAGTTCTTCACCCATCACGATCTCACCTATCGCGGGCACAAGGAATGGCGCGCGCTGTTGTTTCCACCGTTCGCGCCGCTCGGCTTCGTGCTCGCCGCACTGCCGCCGGCCTTGCTGCTGGGGCTACTGATTTCGGCGAATGCCGGCTACATCACCGTTTTCACGATGGCGGCCTATTACCTGATGTATGAAGGCCTGCATACGTTGTCGCATCTCGACGACGAGCGGCATCCCTACCTGCGGTACATTCCGCTGATCAACACGGTCCGCCGCATGCACACTATCCACCATGTGCTCGGCTTCATGCAGACGCGAAACTTCAATCTCACATTTCCGATTTGCGATGCCCTGTTCGGCACCAGCGATCTCGACCGCGGGCTGGTCGGCACGCTGTTCAACGGAAACTCCAACGCATATATGCGCAAGGACCTGCAGCCGCACGATCCCGGAATTCCGGTGCCGCAGCTTGACCGCGGCTAGAAGGCCGGCTTGAACCGTAGCTATGACGAACGCAATTCGTCAGTGCCGCAGGCGCATCATGATCGCGACGACGCTCTCGAAGAAGCTGATGTAGCCCATCAGCCCGGAGATCGAATCTAGAATGGGCCGACCCGGCATCGATACCAACTTGCGCCACCCGACCAGGACTCAGGAAATCGGCAGCGGACATGCTGGAACCGGACGCCTTGAGCCCGAGGTCAGAAAAACCCTCGAAGATGACGCAGGCGAGATTGTTCCAGTTACCGATCAGATAGGCAAGACGCCGACGAACAACGTCGCTCTTATCTTAATAATGCTGATGTTCCGAACATCCGTTGAAATCGGGAGCACATTCGGGCTCAAAAGCACGATTTCGCGACTGACTGAGTCCCTCGGGGCCTACGGCATGCTGGTCCGCGATGAGGAGGGAAACTACCGGCTCGGGACGTAGCTTATCCGCCTGGGCGCGATAGCCCGAAATTCGGTGAGCGGCTTTCCCGAGATCGATTCCACACTACGAAGATTGATGGAATCCACGGGAGAAAGCGCGACCTATTACGTCCGCCGAGATCAATGGCGCCTGGTGCTCCATCGTGTCGATTCGCCAAGATCAGTGAGAGATCACATCAAGGTCGGAGATCTGTTGCCACTTGATCGAGGAGCGGCAGGGCGTGTTCTGCTGACCGCTGAAGGGAACGCGTCCTCTCCCGAAGCCTTCCGCACTATCGTTTCCTTAGGCGAGCGAGATCCCGAGGTCGCTGCCGTTGCAGGTCCGGTGTTCGCGCGGGACAAAGTCATTGCCGCGCTTTCCGTATCGGGGCCTATCGGCCGATTTACCAAAGAGAACGTTAGAAAGATGTCTCCCATCATTGAAGAGAAATGCCGACATCTTTCGCGTATGTTGATGCTCGACTAGACGGGCTACGCGGCTCCTCGTTGATGAATTCGAGCACGTAGAGCAAGGCAAGCCGGTCTAGATATCGGGCTTTGAACGAATGCGAGCCACCGGCATTCGCGGGTTTGAATAAATTCGGTTGAAGAAATAGCCTTGAGCGAATTTGCAGCCGGCCGATGACAGCAACCGCGCCTGCTCCGCAGTTTCGACTCCTTCGGCAAGCAGTTCGGTGTCTAGTTCAGCGGCAAGATGAATGGCCACACGAACGACGGTCGCATGCCGAATTTCCGTCGTGCATTTGAAGACCAATTCCTGTGCAATCTTGATCCGGTCAACCGGAAAATTGGTGAGGTAGTTGAGCGACGAATAGCCTGTGCCAAAATCATCAATCGAGAGTTTCAGCCCGAGAGCTCGCAGACGCGCAATGATCTCGCAATGGTGCTGGGTGGCCTCCATCAGAACGGATTCCGTTAGTTCGAGCTCGATCCGGCTGGGTGCAATTTTCCAGAGCGCGAGGCTTGCGGCGATGTCCTGCTCAAACTCAGGTCGCTTGCACTGAATTGCAGATACGTTGACGGCGATCGTGGGCGGATCAATGCCTTCGACCAGCCACGCCCGCGTCTGACGGCAGGCTTCATCGAACACCCACTTACCCAAGTCGACGATTGACCCGGCTTTCTCTGCGACTGGGACGAACACCGCAGGCGATATCAACCCGCGCCGGGGATGATTCCAGCGCACCAAGGCTTCGAGCCCGACGATGCGGCCGGATTCGATGTCAACCTGGGCTGATAATGCAGAGCGAGCCCGCCATTTTTGATGGTAGCCATCAATTCGCGGCCAAGGATCACGCCTTCGCGCGTCTCCTGGTCGAAGGTCTTGTCATAAAAGCAGACGCGATTTCGACCAGCTTCCTTCGCGCGGTAAAGCGCGAGATCTGCCTGCATGAGCATGGTGTCCGGCCCGTCCAGCTCCTCAGCATAGCGCGAAACCCCGACGCTGGCCGCGATGCGCGCGGCGCATCCTTCGAGCACGGAAAGCTCGCTGAGCGTCATGACAATTTTCCCTGCTAACGCCTCGCTGACGCATTTCGCTCCGGCGTTCGATTGCAGGATGGCGAATTCATCGCCGCCAAGGCGGGCAACGCAGTCCGCTTCGCCTGTTTCGGCGAGCAGCCGGTCGCCGACTTGCATCAGCAGGGCGTCGCCATCCGGATGGTGCATCAGATCGTTAAAGTCCTAAGAAGTGATCGAGGTCGATATAGAGCATGGCAAAGGGGGCTCCGCCGCGCTTCGCATCCTTGAACGCTTTGGCCAGCCGGTGGGAAAACGCCCTGCGATTGGCAAGGCCGGTGAGAGGGTCGGTGCACGCCAATTCGCCGATCATCTCGTTGGCTTCAAACAGTTTGCGGGTCTGCTTGTTCGACCGCCACATGAAGGCAAAAACCACGCCGGTCAGGCTCAGGCCGGCCGTCAAGAGGATCCAGGCACTGGGATGCATCGAGATCGAACCCCTTAGCCGTCGCGCCCCGTCGTGCGATTCTCCCAACGGATGAGGAAGACATCTGAGCGGCCACGGAAAAGCCCGCGAAAAAGAGCAATCTTCTTTTCGATTGCCGAATTCCGGTCGATGGCATCGCCGGCTTTTCCCGAAGGGACCACTTGATAGCTGCGGTCTCCTCACCCCACCGATCGCAGAGTATCGATCTCCGCGCGCTCGCGTTCCAGCGCAGTGAGCCGCGCCACGAGTTCGGTAATTCGGGCGTCTATTTGCGTCATCGTGAAGATTGGCATGCGCCAATTATCCGACCTCAGCTTGACGCAATTTGCTTCGCCCGATACCTGCGCGAGACGGGGACCGATCACCATCGGCCGATCCCGGCCCCGAGTTCGCTGTTTTAATCTGAATGCTGGAAATGTGGCGCGCCATCGAGAATACAGCTGAGAACTCTTACATTATTGATAATATTATATAATTTAATTGAGGGGATTGTTGTTAGCGTTCCAGGCGCGTCAACGCTCGCATAAAGGAGCCGCGCAATGGCGCCAAATCAACCGGCTGCGTCGGAGCGCGGCCGCTCGACGGGGCCAGCCGGGTCCAGCCCGGTAATTTCATACCCGCGCTTGAAGTCACGCACATGCTTTTGCATCCAGGCTTCCGCATCACTCGCGTTGCGATTGCGGACCGCTTCGAGGATCGCGCGGTGTGCAGCCACCATACGCGCCCCGGCTCCAGGAACGCTCGACATGACCGCATCGAACGAATGGTAGAAGAGGCGGCTCATCGGTTCGCGCGCCAGCATCAAGGCGCGGTTGCCGCAGAGCGATGCGATGAGGCCGTGGAACGCGATGTCCAGAGCGACCACGGACTCGCCAGCGATCATCGCGCGTTCGGTCGCATCGATGTTCTCCTCCAACTCCTTGAGCGCGACCTTCCGGCTGTGGGTGGCCGCCAACCGCGCCATAAGCGGCTCGAAAACATACATCGCCTCCATCAATTCATTGAAGCTGATCTCGTGCAACAGCAGCGCACGTTCGAGCAGGTTCCCGATTTCCTCGCGCGAGGGACGACTGACCAGCAACCGCTTGGCACTCTCGCGTCGCAGCAGATTTGCCTCTTCGAGAACTCGCGTGCCTTCGCGCACAGTGGACCGGTTCACGCCGAACTGCTCACACAACTGGGCCTCGGTGGGAAGCTGTTCGCCGGCCCGCATGCTTCCGTCGAGTATCTGCTCCGTGATCGCTTCGGCCAACATGCGGTAGGCCGGCACTTTCTTTAGCTTCGCGAATCGTTTTGTGGTGGCGAAACGATCGGCACGAAAGACGGCGCTCGCCGGCGCCTCGACGTAGATCGACGATCCGTCCCGGTGGTTATAGGCGGAACTCCGCGCGGGCTTCTTGGCCTTGTCCACGGCGCGCTTCACGAGTCCTCGCGACGTCGCATAACCCGCTTCGAGAAGCGCAAGCTCCTGCACATGCGGGACCTCATTGGGGGCTGGCCCCCGCGGCGGAACGACGCCACGGTGTGCTCGGGATGCACAGCGAACTGCCGCCGTCGACCATCAGCACGTGACCGGTGATGAAGCGCGCCTCATCGGACGCGAGGAATACCGCGGCCTCACCGACGTCCCAGCCCTCGCCCTGCCAGCCCATGGGCACGGCAGCATCGCGCGAACGCATCATATCCTCCATACTGGTGTGGTTGTCCTTGTGCGGCGCATAGACCATCGGCGTCGATAGCAGGCCAGGCGCAATGGCGTTGCAGCGCACGCCGCTCGGCGCGTATTGGGCCGCGATGCCCATCGTCAACGCATTCACCGCCCCTTTCGACACGTTGTAGGCGATCCAAGGCACTGTAAAACGCATGCTCGCAATCGACGATATGTTGATGATGGCGCCCTTGCCCTGGCGCTCCATGATCGGAAGAACCGACTTGCACGTAAGATACATGCCTTTCAAGTTGACCGCGATCACTTTGTCAAAATTCTCCTCAGACAATTCAACCGGCCCGCCAATCTCAACGATTCCTATGTTGTTGTGAAGAATATCAATTCTGCCAGCCGAGGTCATATGCGCATCGACGGCCGCCCGCACGTCGGCGGATTTGGTCACGTCGCAAGCCAATGCATGGGCCTTGCCGCTCTCATCGCGAATCATTTTCGCAGTCTGTTCGGCCGCGTCAAGATCCTTGTCAATACAAGTGACGATCGCACCAGCTCTTGCATAGACAAGTGCAGTAGCCTTCCCTACCCCCCATGCCTTATCGGTCGGCTTACCAACGCTCCAGCCGCGCCGGCCGTCGCCGGCCGCACCTGCTCCGAACACGAGCGCATGCCGGCCTTCAAGGCGTCGATTTGCTGCGGAGCCAGCCATTTCAGTTTCCTTGCCCATGAAACCTCCCTTTGGTTTTGTACCTGATATCTAATGGATCGCCGCGTACATGATCTTTTCCTCTGTGGCATCGAGCGCCGAGAACTCCTCGACGACCTTCCCCTTACGGAAAACGAGCAGACGATCGGACATTGAAAGAATCTCTGGCAAATAAGAAGAAATCACGACAACGGCTTTACCCTCGTCTGCCAATTGATTGATCAGCTTGTGAATCTCAACGATCGCGCCAACATCGACGCCACGAGTCGGTTCGTCGAAGATGATCAGGTCTGGCTCCTGAATCAACGATTTCGCAATAACCACTTTTTGCTGATTGCCACCCGAGAGTTCGACCGCCTTTACATCCTGGTTGATCGCCCGAATGTTCAGCCGTTTGATCCAGTCTTTTCCGACAGAATCTGCCTCACGACCAGACACGACCATCCGGGCCGTGCGTAATTTGGCCAGAAGACCCATGTAAATATTTTCTGCGATCGACTTGGTTTCGAAAAACCCTTCAAGTTTTCGATCTTCGGTGATGTAGGCGATACCGTCGCGCACCGCTGGCGCTGGCACAAGGTAGCGGCGCGCTTTGCCGTGCAACACCACCTCGCCTCCATGCTTGAAGTCGCGCTTCATGACTCCCGCGACAACCTTGAAGGTTTCGGTGCGACCCGACCCGACGAGGCCGAACACCCCTGTAATTTGTCCGGCGAACACCGACAGCGAATTGTTCTTCACCATCGACGCCATGCGGAGGTTCTGCACCGACAACACCCGCTTGCCGGCTGGACGCACCGTGGTCTTGCGTTGTCCGTAAAGCGTCTGCGAGAGGTCACGGCCAACCATCGCCTGCACGATACGTGCGCGATCAAAATTCGCGGTGGCGTCGGTCAGCACATGCTTGCCGTCGCGCAGCACCGTGATGCGGTCAGACACCTGCAGCGCCTCCTCCAGCGCGTGCGAGATGAAGATCACCGAGACGCCGCGCTCCTTCAGGCTCGCAACTAGATGGAAGAAATGCTGCTTCTCTTCCGGCGTCAGTGTCGCGGTAGGCTCATCGAAGATGATAATTTTCGCGTTGTTCAGGACGGCGCGGGCAATCTCAACCATCTGCTTTTTTGCCGCTCCGAGCAGACTGACGACCGCGGTCGGATCGACATCGAATTGTAGCGACTGCAGGAATTGTTGGGCTTCGATATAAATACCTCGCAGCCGATTGAAAAACTTCTCCTGCCCAAGAAAGAGATTCTGACCGACGGTCATCGTCGGTACCAGACTGTTTTCCTGGAACACCATCGCGATGCCCATGTCGTGCGCCTGGGTCGGCGTTTCCGGCCTGATCTCCTGCCCGTCGAGGAGCATTTGTCCGGACGTCAGCGCCACGACGCCGGCCATCACCTTCGTGAGCGTCGATTTGCCCGCGCCGTTCTCACCGACGATGGCATGTATCTCCCCCCTGTTGAGGGAAAAATTGACGCTGTCGATGGCCATGACACCGGCATATTTCTTTGTCGCCGCCCGCAGTTCGAGAATCGGAGTAGTCATTTCGTCACCATTCCTTCGGACGTCGCTACGGGCAGTTTCAGGATGCTGCCGCTGCCTTTCGACAGCACGAAGAGTGAGCCTCCGCATTCTGCCGCGGCAACGACGCCATGGTGGATGCCGTCGAGACGGCTGTGGAAGGAATATTGGACAGTTCCGGCCGCCGACAGCTTGATGACGAGTCCGTACGAGCGCGGCGGCGCCCACGGCTTAAGGACACCGCGCATCTTCACGCCCGCCCCCTGCAGCGGCTCCAGAAAGGAACGGCCTGAATTCAGCGCAGGAGAGATCCAGTATCGAGGATCGACTTCGGCCATCATACGCTCGCAGTATTTCCGTTCGCGAAGAACGAATTCGATCAACTGCGTGCGGCCGGTAAATACGGTCAGCCAAAAACCGCCGTCCGACGCCGTCGCCATGCGCGACGGATAACCCGGCAATTCGTCAAGGACGACCTCGCCGGCAGAGTCACCGCTATATCGGACGATGCGATGCCGCCAGCTCTCGCACACCCAAGCTGCATCGCCCAGTTCGCAAGCCCCAAACGCATAGGCGAGATGCGAGGCGAGTTCGCGACCCGCGCCATCGCCGGGGTTCAATTCTACCAAACGACCCGTTTTTCCGCGCGACATAAGATCGTGGCACCAGCGTTCGTAGGGATGCGCACTGGACCCGTCGGTCACCAACAACCTGCCGTCGTGCCTGACCGAAATGGCATTGGCCGCGATCAACGGCTTGCCACCGATGTTGTCCCAGCGGCGTCCGTCGCCGCTCCCGCCGACAATCCGGATTTCCCGGCTGTCTAGCGCGACCGCGAAACTTCCCTTATTCACGTAAGCGAGTGCTGTGACGGTGCGGTCGAATTTTGCGATCTCCTCGACGTTTCCCTCGACGAGGCGAAGCACTCGTGTCCCATCGGCGACAAAGAGATTGGTTCCGTCCGTCGCGAGGTCTTCAGCCGCGGGAAGGGTCGCCACCATCTCGGCGTCTTCGAGCACGCGGTTGGGCTTGAGCGCACCGTCGAAGATCGGAATCGTGATCGCAGCGTCGCCACGCCCGAGCAACTCGTCGCGCCAGCGCCTCAGGGTCGTGATCATTTCGATTTCCCCCATCGCTTGTCGTACTGGATAAAATTTGGATCGGCATTCGGGAGCTTGTACTGCCCGATGCGGTTGTTCGAGAGGCCCCCGAGAAAGAGATACCCCTTGTGCTCGCGCATTGACGTGATCTGCGGATGGTTCGTCGCGTGCAAATCCCAGAGCGTTTCCAACACTTCGCCCTTCTCGTTGAACTTGAGCACGCAGCCCGTGTTGAGGTTCGGATAGAGCCATTCGTCCTGCGGCACCCGCTTCGCCATCCGGCGACGGAAGCCCGGCATTGTCCAGGCGAGATCGAGAGCCGGGTTGCGCATGCCGACGAGCGACATCCAGTAATTGCCGTCTGACGACATATTGATGTTGTCGGGATAGCCCGGAAGGTTTTCCAGGACGGTTTCGACCTGGCCGGTTTTGGGTCCGTCGTACCAGTAGCGTTTCACCGTGCAACGCCAGGTTTCGGCGAACAGGAAGGATTGGCGGTCGCTTGCGATACATACCCCGTTCGGGAACATCAGGTTACGCAGCACCGTGTGGGTCTTTTTCGAGCGCGGATCGTAGCAGATGATGCGTCCGTTGCCGCGCGCCTCAAGGGCGTCGATCGGCCAGTCGTGCATCTCGTAGCGCATGGT
>JBOHIT010000460.1:0-8137 GCA_050726155.1 Bradyrhizobium sp. | reverse complement strand
CATCGAGACCGGGCATTTACTTTTATAGCCCGATGGCGGCGATACCGCCTTGCGCCAGCCGGTCGAGGCCCTGCTGGCCGTCGGCGGCATGCACGACCTTGAAGCCGAGCCGCGTCAGGCCGCGCTCGACGAGCCGCGCTAATGCGGCGTCGTCGTCGATATACAACAGGGTCGGCGTCGTCTGGTTCATGTGGCCGCTGGGGGTACCTGGATGACGGAGAAGAACAGGCCGAGCTGGCGGATGGCGTTGGCGAAGCTTTCGTAGTTCACGGGCTTGGTGATGTAGACGTTGCAACCGAGTTCATAGCAACGCTTTATTTCATGGGAATCGTCGGTGGTGGTCAGCACGACGACCGGCGTGGCCTTCAGGTACTTGTTTTCCTTGACCCGTTTGAGGATATCGACGCCTGACGTATCGGGCAGATTGAGATCGAGCAGGATCAGCAGCGCGTTGCCCTTGTGCTCGAGTCCCGTCCCATCCCTGCCGAACAGATAGTTCAGCGCATCTGTACCGTTGGTGAACGGAAAGATCTCATTGTTGACACCGGAGCGGCGGATGTTCCGCTCGATCAGGCGGGCATGGCCCTCATCGTCCTCGATCATGATGATGGTGACTGGATTGCTCATGATTGCTTGTTCCGGTTACTGATGTTCCATTTGATCGGCAGTGTAATCGTGAATGTGCTGCCGTGGTGAAGTTCCGAAGCGACCGACATGGTTCCGCCGAGCCGACGCACCAGCGCGCGGACGTGCGCAAGGCCAATGCCTTGCCCGGGCTTGTCCTGGGTTCCGGCGCGGCGGAACAGGTCGAAGATGCGCTGATGGTCCTTGGGATCGATGCCGCGTCCATTGTCGGTGATCTCGAAAATAGCAAAGCCGAGCTTGGTCCGGCCGTTCACCCTGATATCGCCGGGGACACCGGCCTTGAGGTATTTCAGCGCGTTGTCGATCAGATTGGAGAATATCTGCTCCAGCGCAAGCCGGTCGCTGACGATGGCAGGCAGTGGCTCGATGCGGATTTGCGCTTGCGCCTCCAAGGCCTGGTGCGCCACGGTTGAGACGATTCCCTCGATCAGTTCGCGGGTGTCGATCCGCACCGGCTCGAATTCGCGACGGCCTTCGCGGGTGAGATTGAGGATGGCCGAGATCAGGCGGTCCATCTTGCCGATCGACGATTTGATGAAGCCCAGTGCTTCGGAGAAATCTTCCGACAATTGCTTGTCGGGACCCTCGAGGGCGGGCTCGGCGGTATCGGTGGCATTGTCCGCCGTCGCCGGTACGGCGGATTGCGCACGCGCGAGCGTGGCGATGCGCTTGAAAATGTCGCCGCGCAATTCCTCAAGCTCGCTGGTGAACCCCATGATGTTCACCAGCGGCGAGCGCAAATCGTGGCTGACGATATAGGCGAAGCGCTGAATCTCGTCATTGGCTTCGCGCAAATCAGCCGTACGCTCATCGACCGTGGCTTCGAGGTTGACGTTGTTGTCGCGCAGTTTTGTCTCGGCGTCGTCGCGGGCGCGCGCGGAGCGGCGCACCAGGAAAATCGAGATGCCGGCGAGCGCAATCACAAGGCCTGAGCCTGCGATCGTCACGGAGGAGGCGAGAACCTGCGTCCGGTCGGCGGTCGCAGTCCGCAGCGCAAACAGGCGATCCTCCTCAAAGCGCATTGCGTTGGCGACCTCGGTGATTTTACGGACGGAATCGCCCGCGCCTGCCTCGCGCAACATAGCGACGCCGCCCGCGATATCGTTGTGTTTGGCGAATTCGATTGCTTTGGCGAATTCGGCGAGGCGGGCTTCAACCGGTGGGCGCAACTGTCTGGCGTTTTCGACCTGGACCGCATTGTCTGCCGACTGTTGGGCCAGCTTGTCGACGTCGGCCAGAATGGTCGCGGTCGCAGCGTCGTGCTCGGTCAGGAAGCGGGGCTCCGAAGTCAAGAGATAACCGCGCGCCGAACTCTCGGCGCGGCGGAGCTGCAGCAGCAGGGTCGATAGCTGGTTCTCGACCTCGACGGTATGCACGACCAAGGCGTTGTCCTTGCGTGCCTGGTTGACCAGCACGACCGAGGCCGCGCTGATTGCCACCAGCACCAATAGTCCCGCGGCAAGCAGCAGTATTTGCCCCAAAGCGCGGCGGCGCTGGGCGTCAACAGTCACAGTGATCTCGTGTCATGAACAAACGAAACAAGCCGCCCCTGGCAGAAGAACTCCCAATATCGCCTAACGCCGATCGGGACGTTTGGTTCCATGGGGGTTGCCGGGCTTGTCTCAGGAAGTCTTGTCTCAGGAAGTCTTTGTCTCAGGAAGTCTTTGTCTCAGGAGGGCTTGGTTTCCGCCGCCTGGCCGGCGAGATACTGCTCGAGCCAGTGGATATGGTAGTCGCCATCGATGATACCGGGCTCGCGGACCAGGGCGCGGAACAGCGGCAGCGTGGTCTCGATACCTTCCACGACCATCTCGTCCAGCGCGCGGCGCAGCCGCATCAGGCATTCGCCGCGGGTCTTGCCGTGAACAATCAGCTTGCCGACGAGGCTGTCGTAATAGGGCGGGATCACATAGCCCTGATAGACGGCGGAATCGATCCGCACGCCGAGGCCGCCGGGCGGATGGAATTGCGTGATCTTGCCGGGCGAGGGTCGAAACGTCTGCGGATTCTCCGCATTGATGCGGCACTCGATGGCGTGGCCGATGATGGCGATCTCATCCTGGGTGGCCGGCAGGTCGCCGCCGGCGGCGATGCGGATCTGCTCCAGGACAAGGTCGATATCGGTAATGCTCTCGGTGACGGGATGCTCGACCTGGATGCGGGTGTTCATTTCGATGAAATAGAACTCGCCGTCCTCGTACAGAAACTCGATGGTGCCGACACCGAGATATTTCATGTCCTGCATCGCCTTGGCGCAGGTCGCGCCGATCTTGGCGCGGGCCGCCGCGGAAAGGACCGGCGAGGGACCTTCTTCCCAAACCTTCTGGTGGCGCCGCTGCAGCGAGCAGTCGCGCTCGCCGAGATGGATGGCGCCACCGCGGCCGTCGCCCAGCACCTGGATTTCGATGTGGCGCGGCTTGGTCAGGTATTTCTCGAGATAGACGGAAGCGTCGCCGAAGGCGGATTTGGCCTCGTTGGAGGCGGTCGACAGCGCCATCAACAGCTCGTCGGCGGTGTGCGCGACCTTCATGCCGCGTCCGCCGCCGCCGGCGGCCGCCTTGACCAGCACCGGAAAGCCGATCGCCTTGCCGATCGCCATCGCGTCGTCTTCGGGGCCGACCGCTCCCTCGGAGCCCGGCACCACGGGAATGCCGAGTTTCTTGGCGGTCTTCTTGGCCTCGATCTTGTCGCCCATCAGGCGGATGTGCTCGGCCTTCGGGCCGATGAAATGCAGATTGTGCTCGGCGAGGATCTCGGCGAAGCGCGCATTCTCAGACAGGAAGCCGTAGCCCGGATGCACCGCATCGGCGCCGGTGATCTCGCAGGCCGCGAGCAGCGAGGGGATGTTGAGGTAGCTGTCCTTCGACGGCGGCGGCCCGATGCAGACGCTTTCGTCGGCAAGCCGCACATGCATGGCATCGGCGTCGGCGGTGGAATGCACGGCAACGGTCGAGATGCCGAGCTCCTTGCACGCGCGCAGCACGCGCAGCGCGATCTCACCGCGGTTGGCTATCAGGATCTTGTCGAACATCGCAGCGCCTGACGTTGCCGAATTCTATTCAATGATGACCAACGGCTCGCCGAACTCGACGGGCTGGCCGTCCTCGACGAGAATCTGCGTCACGGTGCCTGCACGCGGCGATGGAATCTGGTTCATCGTCTTCATCGCCTCGATGATCAGCAGCGTCTGTCCCACCGACACCTTGGTGCCAACCTCGATGAACGGCTTGGCGCCGGGCTCGGGCGACAAATAGGCGGTGCCGACCATCGGCGAGGGGACCGCGCCCGGATGCTTGGCGAGATCGGCGATTGCCGCCGGCGTGACATTCGCGGCCGGCGCTGTGTGTGCCGGCGGTGCGGCCTGGTAACTCGCCGGCATCGAAGCCGAGACAGTGATGTTGCGCGCGACGCGCACACGGAGCCCGGCGCGCTCGATCTCGATTTCGGTCAGGCTGGTCTCGTCCAGCAGCAACGCGAGCTCGCGGATCAGCGCACTGTCGTCGCTTTTGAAATTTGCGGCTGATTTGGTGTCAGGCTTGCTCGCCATATGCGGGGTCCGAAATGCTCTGGGTGATGACGGCTGAGGCGTCAGGCTTTGCTGTCAGGATTTTTCAGGATTTTACTTGGACGCCGATTTTGACGGCAAGGCCGTTGATTGCGAGCCGGTAGCCGTCGATGCCGAAGCCGCACAGGGAGGCGAAGGCGGCTTTGGCGGTGTACGAATGGTGCCGGAAACTCTCGCGGGCGTGGATGTTGCTGATGTGCACTTCAACGGTCGGGATCTTCACCCCGACCAGCGCGTCATGCAGCGCGATCGAGGTGTGGGAATAACCGCCGGCATTGATGATGATGCCGGCCATCTTCTTCACGCGGGCCTCGTGGATGAAATCGATCAACTCGCCTTCGCGGTTCGACTGGCGGCAATCGGCCGTCAGGCCGAATTGGGCCGCCGTCTCAGCGCACAATTTTTCGACATCGGCGAGCGTCGCGTGGCCGTAGGTCTCGGGCTCCCGCGTCCCCAACAGATTGAGGTTCGGGCCGTTGAGCACGAGGATTGTCGGGGCAGAGGCCTGAGCCATCCGGATTCCAGCAAATGGGGGTGGGTAGGTCGCGGGGTTATAGGTAACAACGGGGCCAAGGGGAAGCCTGATGGGGGTTTTGAACACCCCTCAAATGCCTCATCTGGTTCGTAAAAAGCCCGGTGGAACCTACGGAAATCGCTCGTTAACCAATGTTTGGGGATGGTGCGCCAGCACGCAAAAAGGGGCGGGCATCTCGGCCCGCCCCCCAATTGCCGCCTGTTCGAGGCCGTTAGCCCTCGACGATATCCCATCTCGAAGGCGTTAGCCTTCGATGATGTCCTATCTCGAAGGCGTTAGCCTTCGATGATGTAGACGATCTCATGCGTGCGCGGACGCACAATGATGTAGCGGCCACTGACCAGGATCACTTCATAGCCACGCCATTCCGGATAGATCTCGACGATCCGGGGCGGCAGCGGGTGGAAGCGAACGCTCGAAGGCACCACCGCGCCGACCGCGATGTTGAAGTTGACGTTGGTGGTCTGCTCGATCTTCTCCGACTTGATGGCGGAAACGATCTGGGTGCGCTTCTCGGCAGGCGGGGCTGCAGTCGCCGAGGTGGCGGCGTTGCCCGTGGTCTGCGGCTGCGTACCGGTCTGCGACTGCTGAGTGGCCGGCGACTTGGTGCTGTCGTTGGCCTGCGACTTGGTGCTGTCGGCCGGGCTCTTGGTCTGAGCGTTGGTCGGGGCGGTCTTGCTATCGCGGCCCTCGGCCTTCATGTCCTTGCCGCCCTTGGTCTCGGTTTCGGAGGTCATGCTCTTCGACTTCTCACCGGCCGGCGACTTGGTGTCCTGCGCGCTCTTGCTGGCGGGCATCTTCTCGTTGGATTCCGACGCCTTCATGCCCGACGAATCCGGACGCTTGGTGTCGGTGGATTCGGCGCCCTTCATGCCCGGTGCGCCGTTATCGCGCTGCATGGTACCCGACGCAGCTCCGCCGCGCTCCGACGCCGCGCCCGGCTGGGCCGTAGAGCCGGCCGACGGCGCCTCCTTGCTCATGCCGGTACCTTGCGCATTAGCGAAACCGGTGCCGGCGATCAGTGCGGCCACAGCGGCCGAAATCAAAAAGCGATTGGTCATACGTTTCTCCTCACGTGGATGCATTGCCCGCATGACAACGAGAGGAGATGTGCGATGTTCCCGACTAATCGCGGTTCCATCAGATTTGTTTGATGAATGCGTGATGAACGGAAAACTGAACGCGCGCAGATTCGAATTCCATCGTTTCGAGATCGCCGGATGATTGCGATGTCGCTACTTCATTGCCTTCCGCATCACGCTTTCGACGTACGCAGATTTGGCGTTGGTATAAGCCTCGCGATCCGTCGGATGTTCGGCGGCAAGGCTTATTTTGAGCCGCTCGTAAGTCCGGGCTTCCGCTGGATCCGCGCGCATATAATCCCGAAACGCCAGACGCTGCCACATCTCTCCATGCGGCTCCGTCACATGCACATGGTGGGTGCGCCCTGAACCGAAGGGTGGCATGCCCCTGACGAAGAACATTCGGTCCTGCTTCGGATTATCGGCCCAATAGACATAATCAAGATTTCGCAGCGCCTCAACAAAGCTGGCCTGCGCGTCTGTCAATGACCGGACGGCAATCAGGATATCGATGATGGGTTTTGCCGACAGGCCCGGAACAGCCGTGCTTCCGAAATGCTCCAGCCCTACGATCAGGGACGGATCGAGGACGGCCCGCAACCGCTTGGCCTCGTCGTCGAACAATGCCGGCCAGCGAGGATCATAAGCGACGATCTCGACTCCATCCATATTCCCCTCCACGACGCATCCGGCCGGGGCAATAAAAAATCCGGCTACTGAGCAGCCGGATTTTCCGTTGAGCGTTGTTGGAAAGCGTCAGCAGCTCGCCTTGCCGCAACGGGCGATGCCGATTTTTTCCTTGAGGTTCTCGACGCCGACCGCGCCGATCACGACCTGTTTGCCGATCACGTAGCTCGGGGTGCCGTTCATACCCATGGCTTCGGCGAGCTTCATGTTTTCCTCGAGCGTGTTGCGCACCTCGGCGCTCGCCAGATCCTTTTCGAGCCTGGTCATATCGAGACCGGCCTCCTTGGCGACGGCAAGCGCGCGCGCCTTGTCGGCGGCGCCGCGGCCGCTGAGCAGCTTCTGATGGAAGTCGAGATATTTCTTGCCGGTCGGATCCTGCATGCGCACGGCGACCCCTACTTGAGCAGCTTCAACCGAACCCGCGCTCAGCACCGGGAATTCCTTGAGCACGACCTTGAGCTTGGGATCGTTCTTCATCAGCTCCATCATGTCGAGCATGGCGCGTTTGCAGTAGCCGCAATTGTAGTCGAAGAACTCGACGAAGGTGACATCGCCGTCCTTGTTGCCGAGCGTGACGTTGCGCGGCGAGTTGAATATCGCATCGGCATTGTTGGCGATGCCGGCCTGGTGCTTGGCGGCCTCGGCGGCGGACTGGCGCTTGGACAATTCAGCCATCGCCTCTTCGAGCACCTCGGGGTGGGCGATCAGGTAATTCCGGACGATGGTCTCGATGTCGCCGCGCTGGGCGTCCGAGAAGCCCTGGGCGGAAGCCGGCAGCGACGCGCCGCCAAGGGCGATCGCAAACAGGGCGGAAGCAAGAAGACGGAACGAGGGCATCGGCAAATCCTTCGGTGGGCGAGATCCCGGGCCGTTCATGTGAAGGCCGGCTCTTTGAATACGTTTGGTATTTGGCTTCGTTTCTAGTTCAATTCAGTTTATTTCCGGTAGCCGCGCTAGTTGCTTTTCTGGCCCGGAAGCGGTTTGGCGCTCACAATATCGTCAGCTTTCACCCATCCGGGCGTCCCGATCGCAAAGCGCGTCTTGGCCCGCGAGGCCAGATCGCGCGCGGTTTTGTTGTCGCCGCGCAGGAAAGCCGCCTGGGCCGATGCCAGATCGGCCTGCGCGTAGTCGCCCTTGCGGCCATAGGCCATGGCAAGCTGCATGTAACCGATCGGCGCCTCGCTCTCGCGCGCCGTTGCCGCGCGCAGGATGCCGATCGCCTCGTCGGTATAGGCGTTGTTGTTGGTCGCCACGAGCGCCTGCCCAAGCAACATCTCGATCAGCGGGGCGTTGTTGGAGAGCTGCACGGCCCTGCGCAGCGGCGCGATCGCCTCGGCCGGCTTGCCGCCCTCGATCAGGGCTTGGCCGCGCAATTCGTAGAAATAGGGGTTGGCAGGCTGCAGCTGGATCAGGCCGTCGATCTGGGCCAGCGCGCTGCGCAGGTCGCCGTGCAGATAGGTGGTGACGGCGTGCGCATAGCGGGCGGGCAGGCTGGTGTTCGATAGCGGATAGCGCCGGTAGACAGTGTCCTGCCGCTCCATGAACCCGGAGATCTTCGCTCGCACCATGTCATGGCGCATCTGCAGGGCCGGGTCGTCCTTCTTGTCCCAGTAGGGGCTGGAG
>JBOHIT010000459.1:0-12297 GCA_050726155.1 Bradyrhizobium sp. | reverse complement strand
GTGCTCGGCCTCACCGTGATGGAGCGTTCGGCCACCGGGGCCATGCTTGGCGCCGGCGGGATCAAGCTATTGGCGCTCGAGGCGCGCCCGGACGCGGCGAACGAAGCCAGCACCGCGGCCGGTCTCTACCACACGGCCTTCCTGATGCCGACGCGCAAGGACCTCGCGCGCTGGCTGGTCAATGCGGCGATCCATCGCGTGCCGATGTCAGGCTTTGCCGATCACCGCGTCAGCGAATCCGTCTATCTCGACGACCCCGAAGGCAATGGCATCGAGGTCTATGCCGACCGCGATCCCTCGCTCTGGCAATGGAGCGACGGCACGGTGACGATGGCGACCGACCAGCTCGACATCGACAGCCTCGTCGCGCTCACCGACACGCGTGTCAGCGACTATGCGAAGGCGCCCGACGGCTTGCGCATCGGCCATATGCACCTGCGCGTCGGCGATCTCGCCAAAGCCGACGGCTTCTACCGCGAAACCCTCGGCTTCGATCCGACGCGGGCGCGCAACGGCGCTGCGTTCCTGTCCTCGGGTCGTTACCATCATCATCTCGGTCTCAACGTCTGGCAAAGCGCCGGCGCCGGCCGCCGCGACGAGACGGCCACCGGGCTAGCCTGGTTTTCGCTGGAGATCGAGAAGCCGGATTTGTTTGCGGCAAAGGAAGAGCGCCTACGCCAGGCCGGTGTCACGGTCGTAGCTGTCGCTGATGGCCTTGAGGCCGCCGACCCCTGGGGCACGCGCGTGCGCCTCGTCAAGGTCTGAGGCAGCCGGAGGAAGTGCCGATGGACGCGCTACTTCCTTATCGATCGATGGCCTACAATAATGGCTGGGCCAACCATCGTCTGCTTGCGGCCTGTTCCGCGCTGTCGCAGGCGGAACTCACTGCGCCGCGGACCGGTTTCTTTCCGAGCCTGCGCGCCACGCTCAATCACATCCTGATCATCGATCGCTTCTACATCGATGCCCTCGAAGGCGGCACGCTGGGGCCGGCGGCATGGGCCAACCAGGAGCCGTGCGAAACGCTTGTCTTGCTGCGCGATGCGCAAGGCGAGATGAACCGGCGGTTGATTGCCTTTGTCGAGGGCCTCGGCGCGGCCGATCTCGATCGTATCGTCAACGTGAACAGGGGAAGTCGCATTCAACACGAGCGGATGGACCGCCTGCTACTGCATCTGTTTCAGCATCAAATCCATCACCGCGGCCAGGCGCATGCGATGCTGAGCGCGACCGCTGTTCTTCCGCCGCAGCTCGACGAGTTCTTTGCCGCGGAGGAGGCGCCGTTGCGGGCCGCGGAGTTCGCAGCGCTCGGATGGAGCGAGGACAAGATCTGGGGCCGGTGAGTTGTCGTTACTCGGACCAGGCAGCTAAGCGCAAAAAAGACGGCTTTTGAGCCCGGGCCGACCTGAGGTTCGGTCCCGTCATCATCACGTTTCGTTGACTTTTACGCGTGCCTGCGGGCGTAACGAAGGCAGCGGAAACTTCGAACTATCTTCGCGCAAGAGTCTGATTTGCAGGAAGATGGAAATATGATCGGTGAAGTGATTGTGATTGGGGACCTGAAATTGCGGGATGGTGCCGATGCCGACGAGCATGATCGGTTGGGCGCACGCATGTATGAGATCGTGAGCAAGCTTCCGGGATTTCTCTCAGTGAAGTCGTTCACGGCGCCCGACGGCGAAGAGCTAACCGTGTTTCGCTTCAGTTCCGAGCAAGCGCTCGAAACCTGGCGGACTCATCCTGTACATGTCGAGACGATGAAGCGAGGGCATGCTGAATTCTACGCCAGCGGGTTCCTGCAAATCTGCAAAGTTATCCGCGAAGTGGGCCCGTTCGATCACTCCTGACGTTGCTGCGGCCGCGCAATGGATTACAGCGCCAGCTGCGCGGTGATCTCGCGCGCGGCGGCGTCCATGTCGCGCGCCAGCGCCAGCGACTTGGCCCGATCGAGCTGGCTGCCGAGGCCGACGGCGGCGAGCGTGTGCGAGATCGTGCCCTGGCTGTTGAGAACCGGCACCGCCACGATCGTGACGCCGTCGATGTAATTGCCGCGATCGATGCTGTAACCTTGGCGCCGCACAAGGTCGACTTCCTTGCGCCAGGCGTCGTAGCTCGGGGCGTTGTGCCAGCGCAGCAGGCGAAAGCGCTTCTCGATTTCCTTTTGCGGTTGGTCGCTAAAGGCGGCGACGCATCGCCCCGTCGCGCTGATCAGCGCCGGAAACCGGCTGCCGACATCGACGTGGAGGCGCACCGGCGCCTGGCTGCGCGCCAATGCGACCACGATCATGTTGTCGAGATCAGGCACCTCGACGCCGATCGCCATGACGCCGTAGCGGCCTGAGAGGTCATCCAGCTTCGGCCGCACCAAATTCGGAAAATCGCTGTTCTCCAGCACGGCGCGCGCCAGCGGCAGCATGCCGACGCCGAGCCGGTATCGTTTTGTGAGCGGATCGCCTTGCACCAGGTCCTCGGCAACCAGCGCACGGACGATGTGCAGCGCGGTGCTCGGCACCAGATCGAGCGCTTCGGCAATCGCCTTCAGGCTCAGCGGCGAACGACTGCGGCTGAGCAAGCGCAGGATGGCGATGGCGCGGGTGACGGCGGGGACTGCGCGGACGCGCGGGGTTTTCGGAGCAGGCATGATTGTATCCGTACAACAATGATTGCGGTGCAACAACGCAACTCGTTTATTGTACATATACAATTTAAAACGCTATTTGACAATTGGCTGCGCGTCGGTATCTTGCCGGCCATGACGAACCTGACTGGCTACACGAGTTACGCGGATGCGCAGGCGAATTTCGCCCCGCCAAAACTCTGGGATTTATTCGAGGGCAACCGCGAACGCCTGAACATCGCGCATGAATGCATCGACCGTCATACCGACAGGTCCAACCCGGCGGTGATCGTGGTTCACGCCGACGACCCGGACGAGGTGCTGAGCTTTCGCGAGATCGCCGAGGCCTCCTCACGCTTTGCGCATTACCTGCAGGGTGAGGGCGTCAAGGCCGGCGATCGCGTCGCGATCATGCTCGAGCCGTCGCGCGCGTTCTATGTGGCGGTGTTCGGAACGATGAAGGCTGGCGCCATCGCGGTGCCGCTGTTCACGCTGTTCGGTCCCGACGGCGTCAAGCTGCGCGTCGACGATTGCAAGCCGCGCCTGATTGTGACCAATGCCGAGAAGGCGTCGCAACTCTCCGGCGTCGACGCCAAAATCGTCGTCGCCGACGACGCCTTCCTGAGCGGGCTCGAGCGCTTTGCCGGGGAATTCACGCCGAATACCGCTGCCGACGCGCTGGCGCTGTTTCAATACACGTCGGGCACGACGCGGGAACTTCCCGAAGCTGTCAAGCACAGCCACCGCGCGATCGTGACGCTGATGGTCGCCGCACTCTACGGAACCGGTTTGCGTCCCGGCGATCGTTTCATCTGCCCGTCGTCGCCCGCCTGGGGACATGGTCTGTGGCACGGCACGCTGGCACCGTTGGCGCTCGGCATCACCATCGGCGCCTATGCAGGCAAGTTCAATCCGGAGCGGCTGCTGGCGGCGCTGGAAAAGTACCGTTTCACCAACATCTCGGCGGCCGCCACGCATTATCGCATGATGCGGAATTCAGGCGCGGCATCGCGCTATCGCTATGCAATCGAGAAACTGTCCTTTACCGGCGAGCCGATCGACAGCGAGACCGCCGCCTTCGTCGAGGAGATCTTCGGCAAGCCGGCCTGCAGCATGTACGGCACCACCGAGATCGGCGTGATCCTGGTGAGCTATCCCGGCGCCGATGATTTCGTCGTCAAGCCGGGCTCATTGGGCAAGCCGATCCCCGGCGGGCGCGTCGAGGTTCAGGATCCCGAAGGAAAGCCATGCGCGCCCGGAATTGCGGGTGAGCTGAAGGTCTGGCGTCACGGCAACTGGATCGCGACCAAGGATCTCGGCCGCACCGACGAGGATGGCTACTTCTATCACGGCGGTCGCGCCGACGATGTCATCATCTCCGCCGGCTGGACCATGAGCGCCGTCGAAATCGAGGATGCGATCCTCAAGCATCCGCAGGTCCGTGAGGCCGCCGCCATCGGCGTCGCCGATCCCTTGCGCGGGCAGGTCGTCAAGGCCTTCGTCGTCACCGACCGCGCCGGCGACGAGGCGTTCCGGCACGAGATCCAGGACGTCGTGCGCCAGCGCCTCAGCCATCACGAATATCCGCGCGTCGTCAGCTTCGTCGCGGAACTGCCGAAGACGCCGGCCGGCAAGGTCAACCGCAAGGTGCTGCGCGACCGCGAGCAGGCCATCACGAAATCAGAAGCCATATAGGGAAGGAAAATAATATGCTCGATACCGTCGAAACCCGATTTCCGAAAATCACCGAGGAAGGCCTCGACGATCTGCGCAAGCGCATCGGCGTCGCGATCGGCGTGACCGCCGAGCCGTGGTGCTACGAGGCGACGCGCGACAACATCCGCCATTACGCGCACGGCATCGGCGACGACAATCCGCTGTGGTGCGATCCCGACTACGCCGCCAAGACCCAGCATGGCGGCATCATCGCGCTGCCGAGTTTCCTGTTTTCGACCAGCCGCATCGTGTCCGGTTATGTCGGCGGTCTGCCCGGCGTCCACGCCATGTGGTCGGGCGCCGACTGGACCTGGCACAAGCCGGTCAAGCGTAACGACGTGATCTCGACCGAGGCCAAGCTGAAGGACCTCGTCGAGCATCAGACCCGCTTTGCCGGCCGCGCGATCCAGCAGACCTATCACGTCGATTTCTTCAACCAGCAGGGCGATCTCGTCGCCGGCGCCGACAGCTGGTGCTTCCGCACCGAGCGCGATCACGCCCGCGAGCAGGGCACCAAATACAAGGAAGTCAAGGCCCGCGCGCCGCGCCGTTACAGCGAGCAGGAGCTGGCCGAGGCCTACAAGCTCTATGCCGAGGAGCGCATTCAGGGTTCGCGCAAGCGCTATTGGCAGGACGTCACCGAAGGCGAGGCGCTGCCCGTGATGTTCAAGGGGCCGATGACGGTGACCGGCTTTATCGCCTATGCGCAAGGCTGGGGCGGCCTCTACATCCGCGCCAACAAGCTCGCCTGGAAACTGCAGGACGCCCATCGTGGTCTCGGCATTCCCAACCGCTTCGGCATTCCGGATTGCCCCGAGCGCGTGCACTGGGAAGAAGAATTCGCGCTCGAGGTCGGCGCGCCCGGCGCCTACGATTACGGCCCGGAGCGTTGCTCGTGGCTGACCCATCACCTCACCAACTGGATGGGCGATGACGGCTTCCTGCGCCGTGCCACCTGCAAGATCCGCCGGCACAACCCTGAAGGCGACATGCTGTTCATCAGAGGCAAGGTGAAGCGCAAATTCGTCGAAGGCGGACGTCACCTCGTCGAGATCGAGCAGGAAGCCCACAACCAGGACAATGAAGTCTCGATCCTCGGCACCGGCATCGTCGAATTACCCAGCCGCAGCTAGGAACGTTCTTGCCTGACAACCAAACGGTCGATTGACCATGCCCGCAAACGAGCTTACGCGCGGAGCGATGACCGGCCTTCGGGTCGTCGATCTGTCGCGCGTGCTCGCCGGGCCGTTATGCACGCAGATGCTGGCCGATCATGGCGCCGACGTCGTCAAGATCGAGCCGCCGGCCGGCGATGAGACCCGCGGTCTCGGCCCGCCGTTCGACGCGGCAGGCCAGGCGGCGTATTTCGGTGCCGTCAACCGCGGCAAGCGCGGCATGGCGCTGGATCTGTCGTGCGCCGAAGGGCGCGCCGTGCTTGAGGTTCTGCTGAAAGATGCGGACGTGCTGGTGGAGAATTTCCTGCCCGGCACCATGGAGCGCTGGGGTCTCGGCTACGAGACCTTGTCAGCGCGCTTTCCTCGGCTGGTTTACTGCGCCATCTCCGGCTTCGGCGCCGACGGACCGCTCGGCGGACTGCCCGGATACGACGCCGTGCTGCAGGCGATGTGCGGGCTGATGAGCATCAACGGCACGCAAGAGTCCGGCGCCACCCGCGTCGGCGTTCCCATTGTCGATTACGTCACCGGATATAATGCGCTCACCGGCGTGCTGCTGGCGCTGGCGGCGCGCGAGCGCACCGGCACAGGCCAGCGCGTCGAGGTGACGCTGTTCGACACCGCGCTCAATTTGCTGGTTCCGCACGCCGCCAACTGGCTCTGTTCGGGCAACGTGCCCGGCCGGCTCGGCAGCGCCCATCCCAACATCGCGCCTTACGACAAGTTCGCGGCCAGCGACGGCGAGATATTTCTGGGTATCCTCAATGACGGCCAGTTCCGCCGCTTCTGCCAGAAGGTGGCGCGCGAGGACCTGCTCGACGATCCGCGGTTCCGCACCAATGCCGACCGGCTCCAGCATGTCACAGCGCTGCGCGCCGAGCTGGAACGCACGTTGGGCTGTTTCAAGTCCGACGATCTCTGCCGCGAGTTGATGCGCGCCGGCGTGCCGGCGGGGCCGGTGAACAATGTCGCACAGGCGTTCGCGCATCCGCATGTCACGCATCGCGAGATGCTGCTCGAAGGCGAAGGCCACCGCGGGCCCGGCCTTCCCGTCAAACTCGCGCAAACGCCGGGCGGCGTGACACGCCGGCCGCCGCGCTTCGGCGAACATGCCCGCGAAATTTTGAGTGAGGCCGGTTTCGGTCGGGCCGATATCGACGGCCTGATCGAGAAGGGCATCGTCTCAACCCAACGATAAGAAGACCAAAGAAAAATAAATCAGGAGAGGAACCGTCATGCTGAGATCTGCAAAATGGGCCGTCGGGTTACTGGCTCTGCTATCGAGTTGCGCCGCGACGGCACAGACCTATCCGACCCGCCCGGTGCGGATCATCGTGCCGTACCAGGCCGGCCAGGGCACCGATGTGGTGGCGCGGTATTTCGCCGAGCATCTGTCGCGCTCGCTGGGCCAGCGCTTCTACATCGAGAACAAGGCCGGCGCCGGCGGCAATATCGGGACCGAGCAGGCCGCGCATTCGGAAGCCGACGGCTACACGCTGCTGATGGGCACCAATGCCACCCAGACCATGAACGAGTTCATGTACGCCTCGCCGGGGTTCGATCCTTCCAAGGATTTTTCGCCGATCATCCTGGTCGGCAAGCTGCCGATGGTGGTGGCGGCCATCCCGTCATTTGCCGGCAATTCGGTGGCCGATCTGGTGGCGGCGGCCAAGGCGACGCCCGACAAGGTCGACATGGCACTGCCGAGCACGACCGCCCGCATCGTGTTCGAATTCCTGAAGGAGAAGACCGGCGCGCAATTGTTCTCCGTGCCGTACAAGGGATCGGCCACGGCGATGACCGACATCCTCGGCGGCCAGGTTCCGCTGATCATCGATACCGTGACGGCGCTGCGCAGCCATGTCGCCGACGGCAAGCTCAAGGCACTCGGCATCACCGCGCTGAAATCGACCGAGCTGATGCCGGGCGTGAAATCCATCGCCGAGCAGGGCGTGACTGATTTCGAGGTCACCGCCTGGAATGCGTTCTACGCGCCGCGCGACACGCCGCAGCCGATCGTGGATCTCCTGAACAGCGAATTGGCCAAGGCGCTGGCACAGCCCGACACGAAAAAGCGCCTGCTGGAACTGGGGTTCGATCCCGCCGGCGGAACTCCGGCGGATCTCACCCGGTTCGAGAAGCAGGAGCGCGCCAAATGGGGGCCGATCATCAAGGCGACGGGTCTGCAGGGCGGCTGAACGATCCGGCAGCGATGCCTTCGATCTGAGCGCAACAGAGCGTTTTCAAGCGAAGTGGAAGCCGGTTCGCGTCAAGAAAACGCGTCAAATCAAGAATCCAGAGCCTCGTTCCGATAGGAACGGAAAGGGCTCTGGGCTTTTGCCGCGGCGCGCGCTTTCGCGTATATCTCGCAGGCCACCATCCGTCCTGAGAGGTCATGTGACTGCATCCAATCCTGCCGCGGGCAAACCGGTCGATTCCGCCGATCTCGTCAATGTTCCGCGCCTGGTGACGGCCTATTTCGCCGCAAAGCCTGATCCGGCCGATCCCAGCCAGCGCGTCGCCTTCGGCACCTCGGGTCATCGCGGCTCGTCGCTGAAAAATTCCTTCAACGAGAACCATATCCTGGCAACCACGCAGGCGATCTGCGATTACCGCCGCGAAACCGGCCTGACCGGCCCGCTGTTCATCGGCATCGATACCCACGCCTTGGCAGAACCGGCGCTGGCCAGCGCGGTGGAGGTGTTCGCCGCCAACGGCGTCGAGATCATGATCGACGACCGCGGCGGCTACACCCCGACGCCTGTCATCTCGCACGCGATCCTGAGCTACAACAAGGGACGAACATCCGGCCTCGCCGACGGCGTCGTCATCACGCCGTCGCATAATCCGCCCGAAGACGGCGGCTACAAATACAATCCGCCGCATGGCGGCCCCGCCGATACCGACGTCACCGCCAGGGTCGAAAAAGCCGCGAATGCGTTTCTGACCGCCGACATGAAGGGCGTGGCGCGGATTCCGTTCGAGCGCGCCCGCAAGGCCCCGACGACGCATCTGCACGATTATATCCGTCCCTATGTCGCCGATCTCGGCAACGCCGTTGATATGGCGCTGGTCAAATCGTCCGGCGTCAAGATCGGCATCGATCCGCTCGGCGGCGCCGCGGTGCATTACTGGCAGCCGATCATCGAGCACTACGGCATCAACGCGTCTATCGTGAACGATGTCGTCGATCCCACTTTCCGTTTCATGACCGCGGATTGGGATGGCAAGATAAGGATGGATTGCTCCTCGCCCTATGCGATGGCGAGCTTGATCCAGATGCGCGACAAATTCGACGTCGCCTTTGCCAACGATACCGACGCCGACCGGCACGGCATCGTGACGCGCACCGGCGGCCTGATGAACCCGAACCATTACCTCGCCGCCGCGATTGCCTATCTGTTCGAGCACCGGCCGCACTGGGGCAAGGATGCCGCGATCGGCAAGACCATCGTCTCCAGCTCGATCATCGATAGGGTCGCCAGGAAATTGAACCGCAGGCTGGTCGAAACCCCGGTCGGCTTCAAATGGTTCGTCGAGGGGCTCGGCTCCGGCGGTTTCGGCTTTGCCGGCGAGGAGAGCGCCGGCGCCTCGTTCCTGAAGCGGGACGGATCGGTATGGACCACCGACAAGGACGGCGTGGTGATGGGGTTGCTCGCAGCCGAAATCCTTGCCAAAACCGGCCGCGATCCGAGCCAGTTGTTTGCCGGCCTCACGGCCGAACTCGGTACGCCCTTCTATGCGCGGATCGACGTGCCGGCGACGCCGAAGCAGAAGAATGCGCTCAAGGCGCTGGGTCCGGAGCAACTCGGAATGAAGCAACTGGCCGGCGAGCCGGTGACGGCGATCCGCACCAAGGCGCCCGGCAACGATCAATCCTTTGGCGGCATCAAGGTCGAGACCGCCCAGGGCTGGTTCGCGGCAAGGCCATCCGGCACCGAGGACGTCTACAAGATCTACGCCGAGAGTTTTCGCAACGAGGATCATCTCGGTAAGGTCCAGGATGATGCCAGGGCCGCGATTGCCAAAGCCTTTTGAACTGAAAGGCGTTCTGACCATGCGCCGGGTCGCCGCAACGCTCGCGCTGATGCTCCTCATGTCAGGCGCGGCGTCGGCCGAGCAAATGTTTTCGTTCGACACCACACCCGGCAAGCTGCCGAAGAATGTCGTTCCCCTGCATTACGCGATCGAGCTCAAGCCCGACATGGTCGGCCTCACGCTATCGGGCGTCGAGACCGTCGATATCGAGGTGCGCGAGGCTACCGCGCGGATCGTCCTGAATGCCGTCGGCACTACCTTCGAGGCCGTCAGCATCGACAACGAGGCGCAGCGCGCCGACGTCACGCAGGACACCGCCGCCGAGACCGCGACCTTCATTTTTCCGCAGGCGCTTGCCGTCGGGGCGCACCGGCTACGCATCGGCTTCACCTCGCGCATCAACAAGTTCGACCGCGGCTTCTTCTTCATCGACTATCCGACCGACAACGGCACCAGACGGATGCTGTCGAGCAAGCTCGAACCGTCGGACGCGCGGCGGATTTTCCCGTGCTGGGACGAGCCCGCCTTCAAGGCCAGCTTTGCGCTTGATGTCACGGTTCCCCGTCAGCTCATGGCGGTCGGCAACATGCCTGTCGTCCGCGAGGAGATGGTCGAGCCCGACCTGAAGCGCGTTTCCTTTGCGCCGACGCCGAAAATGTCGACCTATCTGTTCGTGCTGACGGTCGGCGAGCTCGAGCGGATCACGGCCGAGGCCGATGGCGTCACGATCGGCGTCGTCGCCACCATCGGCAAGGCCGCGAAGGGGCAATTCGCGCTCGACAGCGCGGTAAAACTGCTGGCCTGGTTCAACGACTATTTTGGCGTCAAATATCCGCTGCCGAAACTCGATCTGATCGCGGTGCCCGGCGGGTTTGGCGGCGCGATGGAGAACTGGGGCGGCATCACCTTCTTCGAGAGCCGGCTGCTGTTCGATCCCGCCACCAACGCCGACACCGCGCGGCGGCCGATCTTCGGCATCATCGCGCATGAGATGGCGCATCAATGGTTCGGCGATCTCGTCACCATGGCGTGGTGGGACAATCTCTGGCTCAACGAGGGTTTTGCCACCTGGATGGCGACCAAGGCGTCGGAGCAGTTTTATCCGCAATGGCAGAGTTGGCTGAACGGTTACGGCCAGAAGCAGTTGGCGCTGGCGCTCGACGCGCGGCGCACCTCGCATCCGGTCCAGCAGCCGGTCGTCAACGAGAGCGAGGCCATGGTGGCGTTCGACGCCATCACCTACAACAAGGGCCAGGCGCTGATCCGCATGCTGGAGAATTATCTCGGCGAGAACGTGTTTCGCGACGGCATCCGCAAATACATGGCCGATCACGCCTATGGCAGCACCACCACAGCCAATCTCTGGCAAGCGCTGGAGAGCGTCGCGCACAAGCCGGTGACCGGGATCGCCGCCTCCTTTACCGGGCAGGACGGCGTGCCGTTGATATTGGCCGAGACATCGTGCAGCGGCGACACGCAACGTCTGGCGCTGCGGCAGGACCGTTTTGTCGTTGCACCGCTGAAGACGGCTCCGTTGCCACCGCGTCAATGGCAGATTCCCGTCACGGTCGGTCCGCCGCGCACGAAATCGCCCGAGGTCGTGCTGCTTCAGGGCAGCACTGAAATCGCGGCCGGATCCTGCGGTGAAGCGATCAAGGTCAATCTCGGCGACATCGGTTATTACCGGGTCGAATACGGCCCGGCGAGCCGTGCGGCGCTGGCAAAATCGCTGGCGCAGCTGGCGCCGGAAGATCGCGTTAATTTCCTCGCTGACAGCTGGGCGATGGTGCAGGCCGGCCGCGCCGAGCCGCCGTCCTATCTGGCGCTGGTCGAGACGCTCGCCGCCGATGATCGCCGCCCGGTGTGGGACCAGGTGGTCGGCACCTTGAACGCGCTCAACCGGCTGGCGCGCGGCCGCGCCGAGCAGGCCGCGCTGCAGGCCTACGCCAGGGGCAAACTGCGCCCGGTGTTCGACCGGCTTGGTTGGGACGGCGCCGGTTCTGGCGATGACGACACGACCTTGCTTCGCAGCAGCCTGATCTGGACGCTCGGCGAACTCGGCGATGAAGAGATTGTCGCCGAAGCCAGGCGGCGCTTCGCCTCATTCCTGCAGGATCCGAAATCGCTGCCGAACGCGTTGCGCGATTCCGTCACCCATCTGGTCGGCCTCACCGCCGACCGCGCCGGTTACGACACGTTGCTGGCGCTGGCGCGCAAGAGCAGTGCGACCAATGAACGCCTGCGCTATTACTACGCGGCCGCCAGCGCGCGCGATGCCACCCTGGCGCGCAGTACGTTGGCGCTGACCTTGACCGATGAAATGCCGAGCACGGTCGTCAGCGGCGTGATCGGCACCGTCGCCGGCTCCGCTGAGCAGCCTGATCTCGCCTGGGAATTCGTGCAGAAGAATTTCGATGCGCTGCTGGCGCGGCAAGGACCTGCGTTTCGCGACCAGTTCGTCGCCAACTTCATGACCAATTTCAGCGACGAGGCCCATGCCGCCGAACTCGCGGCCTTTGCGCCGGTGCAGGCCACCTCCGGCGGGCGCACGATGACGGGCAGGGCGCTGGAAGTCATCGCGATATCAGCTGATCTCAAGGCCCGCGCGCTGCCGGCGGTCGATGCCTGGATCAGGGCGCGGAAATAGCGCGGCCGCGGCAACAACTGGAGCATTGGCGAGATTAGATCGAGTTGCCTCCGCGACGGAGCTGCGCTCCCTCTCCCGCGCTTGCGGGGGAGGGCCGGGGTGGG
>JBOHIT010000458.1:0-8990 GCA_050726155.1 Bradyrhizobium sp. | reverse complement strand
GCGATGGACAGTGCGGCGGCTGAAATAAGAACCATCATGACTCGTGCCGGCTATTACAAGACCTGATCGGCGATCATCAAAATGCAACTGCGATTGGGTCTCGATCGACGGCTGACGCCGTATGTCTTTGCTGCGCCGGCCGTCCTGATCATGCTGTTTGGACTGCTTTATCCGGTCGTCGAGGCTTTGAGATTAGCCTTCTACGAAGTGCGGCTCGGCGAGCCAATCACGCCGCAAGCCTTCCGCGGGTTTGCCATTTTTGCGGAAGCGCTGTCGGATTCATCGGTTCAAAAGTCGATGGCCGTGACGCTCCAGTTCTCGGCCATTGTCGTCCTCGTTGAAATGGCGCTTGGGGTCGGCCTGGCGCTGATGCTGGAAAAGCCGCTGCGCGGCATGATGGCTTTTCGAACCCTGCTTGTCTTGCCGATGATGATCGCGCCGATCTGCGTCGGATTGATCTGGCGATACATGTTTGACGTCAATGTCGGCCCGATCAATGGCTGGCTGTCTGCATTCGGGTTGAAGCCCGCCTGGCTGGCTGAGCCTGGATTGGCGTTCTTCGCGATTTGCATCACCGATATCTGGCAATTCACGCCGTTCGTGTTCATCCTCGCGCTGGCGGGACTGCAGGGGCTCGATCAATCCTCGGTCGAAGCGGCGAAGATGGATGGCGCGACCACCCTGCAAATCATTCGCTACGTGAAGCTTCCGCTGCTGGCGCCAATTCTCATGATCACGGTTCTGATGCGGGTGATCGACGCGCTGCGCGGGCTCGAGGTGGTGTATGCGATGACGAACGGCGGCCCGGGCCTTTCGACCGAACTGTTTTCGCTGCACATCTACAAATCGGCGTTCGTAACCCAACGCATGGGTCATTCGGCCGCCTTGTCCATCGGTCTCCTGGTCGTGACGACGGCGCTCAGCGCGTTGCTGTTGATGTGGAGCAACCCGCTGCGTCAGAAAGGCCGCTGACCATGTCGGATACCCTCACCACCGACGAACGCGCCGGCAATGCCGTCAGGCTTGCCGCCGTTGCGTCCTTTGCTGCGATATCCATCCTTCCCATTCTGGTCATGCTGTCGACCTCGCTGAAAACCCAGCGGCAGGTGTTTAGCGGCGACTTTTCATTCTTCGCGGTGCCGACATTCGAGAATTACCGGACCGTGCTGGAGGGTCGCTTTCTCGGCTATCTCGGCAACAGCGTCGTCGTGAGCGTGTTCGCGACTGTCCTGACGCTGGTCCTCGGCACGATGTGCGCCTATGCGATCTCGCGTTTTAAATTTTCCGGCCGCTCGCCGATTGCATTCGGCACGCTGTTGATCCGCACCGTTCCTCCGGCCGTACTGGCGATACCGGTATATTTCATTTTCACTCCGCTGCGCTTGGACGGACTGGTCGGCCTGACGATTTCATACATCGCGCTCAATCTGCCGTTCACGATCTGGCTGCTGTACGGCTTCATCGAGCAGGTTCCCACCGAACTGGAAGAGGCCGCGACGGTCGACGGCTGCGGACCTTTTCGTCTGTTTTTCACGCTGATCCTTCCCTTGCTGAAGCCCGGCCTCGCCGCCGCGGCCATCTTCACCTTCAGGATCGCCTGGAACGAACTGGTGCTGGCTTCCATTCTCACCAACCGATCCAGCCGCACGCTGCCGTATGGCGTCTATCTCTTCATCACCGACGTCGGCATCGACTGGGGACAGTTGATGGCTGCGGGAATGCTGGTGGCATTACCCCCGCTCATTTTCACCTTTGTCGCTGCACGACAGATCATCACCGGGCTTACCGCCGGCGCCGTCAAGGGCTAATCCGCGTGGGACGAATACCAACCATCTCAATGTGACAATTGAAGGAGAACGACCATGGAAATCAAAGGCAATCGCAAGGAAGCTTCGTTGAATTACGACAAGGGGATCGGGGCATGGTTCGGTGCATCGCAGGCAATCTCGCGGGATGAAATGTTGGCCCGGGTTTTTCGTTTCGATGACCTGCCGTCGAACGACACCGCGTTCATCGACGCCGTGATTCCCGGACACAACCGCACCTTGATGGGCGCGCTGGGAAGCGGCACGGCCGAGGAAGACCTTCAGCATCGGGTCGAAAAGGCAGAAAATTACCACATCGACTACATCAAGGCCGAACCGGGCAATGGTGCGGCGCTGCATTCGCACGATACCGAAGAGACTTTTATTTGCCTGACCGGCAAATGGCGGGTGACATGGGGCACCAACGGCGAAGAGAGTATCGAACTCGGCTATCTGGATGGCATTTGCTGCCCTCCGGGCGTGATGAGGTCGTTCGAAAATATCAGCGACAAGACCGCCTTGTTGCTTTCCATTCTCGGCGGACGCGAGCCCGGCAACGTGGTCTGGTCGGAATCGATCCAGGCAAAGATGGCCAAGAGCGCGCGTTAAGGCTGACTACGACCTTGTCGCCAGTACTACACCCGCCAGCGTGAACAGCAGCGCCACGATCTGGACCGGTCCCAGCGGCTCGTGCAGCGCGATCGCGGAAGCGACGACGCCGATGACAGGCACCGCCATGGTGCCGATCGCGGCGACCGACGCCGGCAGCCGGGCAAGGGCTGCAAACCAGCTGACATAGGCGATGCAGAACTGGATCAACGTGGAATAGATCAGCAGCCACCATCCGATCTGGCTGACATGGCCGAGATGCGTGGTCTCGATGGCGAGGCCGACGATCGCGACCGGAAAGCAGCCGAGCCCGATCTGCCAGGCCGCGGCCGGGATCGGCGCCATGTCGAGCGGCATTCGTTTGGACAGCACCGTGCCGAGCGCAAAGCCGATCGAGCCGCACAACGCCATCACGATCCCCGGCAGCTTGGCGGCCGACGCGGTCACGCCATTGCCCCCCATGATCGCGGCCAACCCGGCAAACGCCATCACCAGCGAGACCGAACGCAACCAGGTCGGCCGCTCGCCCAGCACCGGCCAGGCCAGCAGCGAGGCCCAGACCGGCATGGTGTAGGCGATCAGCGCGGCTTCGCTGGCCGGCAGCCACAGCAGCGCCAGCCCCATCAGCACCATCCAGCCGGTGACATTGAGCGTGGCCGCCAGCAGCAGCCGCGGCCACAACGCGCGGTCTACCCGCAGGTTTTGCCCGCGCAGCAGCGCCAGCGCCGCCAGCAGCAGGGCCCCGACCACGCCGGTGACGCCGCGCAAGGTCAGCGGCGGCAGTTCGCCGAGCAGGAACTTGGTCACGGGCCAGTTAAAGCCCCAGCCCACCGAGGTGATGGCGAGGAACATGAGGCCTGCGGGTGCGATACGCGCACGCGCGGTGGATGGCGCAGGGTCTGTCACGAGGCTACCGGCAAGGAAGCGGAAGGGAGAATCGCCGAGGGAATCAGCCAAGGAATCGGCGAAGAGATTCGGCGGCGACTTTGGCCCTTATCTGAAGCGGCGACCACGGGTTCGCCGGCATGCCAGCCCGGAGTTCTCCGTAGCCTTACGTGAGTCTCGAAAGTGCAATCCCGGAAGGCCCGGAAGGCGCGAATAAATACTTGTCCTGTGAACAGCCGGGAGAAGCTGTCCTCCACAGCCCGGCAACAATTTTTTTCGCTTGGGAATCTCTGAGGACTCACTGATACTTGCCTCGATCACAGGCGCGGTACCACCCCCTGTTATCCCCCTCTTCCACCATATTTAGTATTTGATTCAGGAACTCGTACTAGTCCTTGACGGGCGTAACGGACTTGGCCTAGCTTTCTTCCTGTTCGGCGCGAGTGTGTTTTGGGTCCCCGCCGGTCATCCCAAAAGGGTTCCGAAACGACCACTCCGCCAGCCAGTTGAGGCTGCGGAGAAGGAATTTCTGCCCTCAAAAGGGGGCAGTTCGGGGCACGAAAAAACGGGCCGGAATAGGCCCACAAACGAAGCGTTGGGGCGTTGATTTGCATGACCTGGAAGACCCGGTTGGGACCCGTCCAGCAAATGCCAGAGAGACAGACCGGGTTCACCGGTTGAGCTGCGGATCAAGCGATCAGGGTGCCAAAGCAGCCATGGTCCGGGAGGTCCGCTCAAGGGATAACATTCCGGAACCCGCGACAATGCGGGCCGGTCAGAAGAAGACGGGGCACGACCAATGCGAATCGAACGGCGCAACACCACCCAAGGCCAGTCACCCTACGCAGGGATTGATTTCAGATTGACGACATCGGAGATTCGCAATCCCGATGGCTCGGTCGTGTTCCGGCTGGAAAACGTCGAGGTGCCGCAGTTCTGGTCGCAGGTCGCCTCCGACGTCCTCGCCCAAAAGTACTTCCGCAAGGCCGGCGTCGCCGCCCGCCTGAAGAAGGTCGAGGAAGAGACAGTTCCGTCCTGGCTGTGGCGCTCGGTGCCCGACACCGAGGCGCTGGCAAGCCTGCCCGAGAACGAGCGCTTCGTCAGCGAGCTCTCCGCCAAGCAGGTGTTCGACCGCCTCGCCGGCTGCTGGACCTATTGGGGCTGGAAGGGCAACTACTTCTCGAGCGAAGAAGACGCGCAAGCCTTCTTCGACGAACTGCGCTTCATGCTCGCCAAGCAGATGGTCGCGCCGAATTCGCCGCAGTGGTTCAACACCGGCCTGCACTGGGCCTACGGCGTCGATGGCCCCGGCCAGGGCCACTATTACGTCGACCCCTTCACCGGCAAGCTGACCAAGTCCAAGTCGGCCTACGAGCATCCGCAGCCGCACGCCTGCTTCATCCAGGGCGTCGGTGACGACCTCGTCAACGAGGGCGGCATCATGGACCTCTGGGTCCGCGAAGCCCGCCTGTTCAAATACGGCTCCGGCACCGGCTCCAACTTCTCGCGTCTGCGCGGCGAAGGCGAAAAGCTGTCCGGCGGCGGCCGCTCGTCCGGCCTGATGAGCTTCCTCAAGATCGGCGACCGCGCCGCGGGCGCGATCAAGTCCGGCGGCACCACGCGCCGCGCGGCCAAGATGGTCGTGGTCGACGCCGACCATCCTGATATCGAGACCTATATCGACTGGAAGGTGAAGGAGGAGCAGAAGGTCGCAGCGCTCGTCACCGGCTCCAAGATCAACCAGAAGCATCTGAAGGCCGTGCTGAAGGCCTGCGTCAATTGCGAAGGTTCGGGCGACGACTGCTTCGATCCCGAGAAGAACCCGGCGCTCCGCCGCGAGATCAAGCTCGCGCGCCGCAGCCTCGTGCCTGACAACTACATCAAGCGCGTGATCCAGTTTGCCAAGCAAGGCTACAAGGAGATCGACTTCCCGATCTACGACACCGACTGGGATTCGGAAGCCTACCTCACGGTATCCGGCCAGAACTCCAACAACTCGGTCTCGCTGAAGGACGATTTCCTCCGCGCCGTTGAGACCGATGGCGACTGGAACCTGATCGGCCGCACCAACAAGAAGATCACCAAGACGCTCAAGGCCCGCGACCTCTGGGAGAAGATCGGTCACGCCGCCTGGGCGTCGGCCGATCCCGGCCTGCACTTCAACACCACCATGAACGACTGGCACACCTGCAAGGCGTCCGGCGACATCCGCGCTTCCAATCCGTGCTCGGAATACATGTTCCTGGACGACACCGCCTGCAACCTGGCATCAGCCAATTTGATCACCTTCTACTCCACGACGACAAAACGTTTCGACGTCGACGCCTATGAGCATCTCTGCCGGCTCTGGACCGTCGTCTTGGAAATCTCCGTGATGATGGCGCAGTTCCCGTCGAAGGCGATCGCCGAACTCTCCTACGAGTTCCGCACGCTCGGCCTCGGCTTTGCCAATATCGGCGGCCTTTTGATGACCATGGGCCTGCCTTACGACTCAAAGGAAGGCCGCGCGCTGTGCGGCGCGCTGACCGCGATCATGACCGGCGTGTCCTATGCCACGTCAGCGGAGATGGCCAAGGAGCTCGGCCCCTTCCCCGGCTACAAGAAGAACGCGGCCCACATGCTGCGCGTGATCCGCAACCACCGCCGCGCCGCGCATGGTGAAAGCCGTGGCTACGAGGCGCTCGCCGTCAACCCGGTGCCGCTCGATCACGCCTCCTGCCCGCAGGCCGACATCGTCACCCATGCGAAGGCTGCCTGGGACCTCGCGCTCGAACTCGGCGAAATCAACGGCTACCGCAACGCGCAGACCACGGTCGTGGCGCCGACCGGCACCATCGGCCTCGTGATGGATTGCGACACGACCGGCATCGAGCCTGACTTCGCGCTGGTGAAATTCAAGAAGCTCGCCGGCGGCGGCTACTGGAAGATCATCAACCAGGCCGTCCCCGTCGCGCTGCGCACGCTCGGCTACCGCGAGAGCGACATTGCCGAGATCGAGGCCTATGCCGTCGGCCATGGCTCGCTCTCCAACTCGCCCGGCATCAACGTCTCCACCCTCAAGGCAAAAGGCTTCACGGATGAAGCCATCGCCAAGGTGGAAACGGCGTTGCCGACCGCCTTCGACATCAAGTTCGCCTTCAACAAGTGGACTTTTGGCGAGGACTTCCTGCGCGAAACGCTGAAGATCGCGCCGGAAGCCATTGCCGCCCCCGGCTTCGACCTCCTCGCCGCCGTCGGCTTCACCAAGCGTGAAATCGAAGCCGCCAACGTGCACATCTGCGGCGCGATGACGGTGGAAGGCGCGCCGCACCTGAAGGCCGAGCACTATCCCGTGTTCGACTGCGCCAACCCGTGCGGCAAAATTGGAAAACGCTATCTCTCGGTCGAGAGCCACATCCGCATGATGGCGGCCTCGCAACCGTTCATCTCGGGCGCGATCTCGAAAACCATCAACATGCCGAACGACGCCACCGTCGAGGATTGCAAGTCGGCGTATCTGCTGTCCTGGAAACTGGCGCTGAAGGCCAACGCGCTTTACCGCGACGGCTCAAAACTGTCGCAGCCGCTGAACTCCCAGCTCATCAGTGATGATGACGAGGAGGAAGATGCGACCGACGCCTATTACGAGAAGCCGATGGCCGCGCGCACCGCGCAGGTCTCGGAGAAGATCGTGGAGAAACTGGTCGAGCGCATCATCGTGATGCGCGAGCGCGAGAAAATGCCGGATCGCCGCAAGGGCTACACCCAGAAGGCGGTCGTCGGCGGCCACAAGGTCTATCTGCGAACCGGCGAATATGACGACGGCCGGATCGGCGAGATCTTCATCGACATGCACAAGGAAGGCGCGGCGTTGCGCTCCTTCATCAACAACTTCGCGATCGCGGTCTCGCTCGGCCTGCAATATGGCGTGCCGCTGGAAGAATATGTCGACGCCTTCACCTTCACCCGCTTCGAGCCGGCGGGCCCGGTGCAGGGCAACGACAGCATCAAGTATGCGACCTCGATCCTCGACTACGTGTTCCGCGAACTCGCGGTCAGCTACATGAGCCGCTTCGACCTCGCCCATGTCGATCCCTCCGAGTCGAATTTCGACGCGCTCGGCAAGGGCGTCGAGGAAGGCAAGGAGCCGGATCCGTCGCATTCGACCCGCTATGTGTCGAAGGGCCTGACCCGCTCGCGCACCGACAACCTCGTCGTCATGCGCAGCACCAGCAGCGACACCGACGCGCGCGCCGCCAGCAACGTCACCGCGATCGCCTCCCACGGCCCCAGCGCCCGCGTCTCCGACGCCCTCGAAGGCGCGGTCGCGCTGAAGCAGGAAGTCCAGCACGATCTGTCACCGACGGAAAAGCTGGAAGCGCTGCAGTGGAGCAAGGCGGGCGCCGCCGCCCAGGCCGTCCCCTCCAAGGCCGAACGCCGCGCCGAAGCAAAGGCAAAAGGCTACGAAGGCGAGATGTGCGGCGAATGCGGCCACTTCTCGCTGGTGCGGAACGGCACGTGCATGAAGTGCGATACGTGTGGAAGCACGACGGGGTGTAGCTGAGCTAGCAGTGATCGTCATACCCGGGCTTGTGTCACGCGCATCAAAGTTAGCCCGCGATATGCTCTTCGGAGTGAGGTGCGACCGCTACTCGGATTTAAGCTAAAGACAGCGAAGAACAGCCTGAAATGACGAGACCTTGCCCTACAAGGGCAGGGTCTCTGCGCTTAGAGCCGGAAGCCGGCGCCTCCAATCGTTTCGGCTTGTTTGTGGTTCCGCATTACGCCAAAAGGCTGAAAGTCTTGCTTTAGATTTGCTGGAAACCCGATGACACCTCGCGTAGAGATCAAACTTGAATGGAAAAAGCTGCTAAATGGCGATCGGCGGCGGCCGTCGTCGTCTGACAAGACGATCGAGCACCGATTCGCGTTTGAACGGGATTACGATCGCCTTCTCTTTTCAACACCGGTCCGGCGCCTTGCTGATAAGACCCAGGTTTTCCCGCTTGAGCGAAACGACAGCGTTCGAACCCGGCTGACGCACAGCCACGAGGTCGCCAATCTGGCGCGCAGCATTGGAACGACGCTCACCTCTATGCCGATCGCCGAAAAGATCGGCCTCTCAGGCATTTCTGATTTGCATCGGATAGTGCCTTCTATCCTCGCGTCCGTCGGACTCGCCCACGATCTCGGGAATCCCCCGTTTGGGCATCAGGGCGAATATGCAATCCAGTCCTGGATTGCCCGCCATTCGGTCGGCAAGGCGGTGGATTCGACTAGTTTCGCAGTATTCGACGGAGCTTCAGAACTTACCACTGCGCACCGGAACGACTTTCTGCACTTCGAGGGAAATGCACAGGCGGTGCGCCTTCTGACAAGACTGCAGATCATTAGCGACGACTTCGGTTTGAACATCACTTACGCCACGCTCGCTGCGCTCATGAAGTACCCTGTACCGTCCGATAAGATCGACAAAGCGATACAGTCCCGGAAGAAGTTCAATTTTTTTCAATCTGAGGCGACCATCGTCGGCGATATCTGGAAGGCTACCGGTCTCGTCGAAGGCGTGCGCCACCCGCTGACCCTAGTCATGGAAGCCTGCGATGACATCGCTTACTCGGTCCTCGATCTGGAAGACGCGGCCAAAAAAGGGTTGATATCCGTCCACGACCTGATCGCTTCCCTGAGCTACACAAAGGATCCGGCCCAGGC
>JBOHIT010000457.1:0-14933 GCA_050726155.1 Bradyrhizobium sp. | reverse complement strand
ATCACGGGCTAAAGGAAGTCGAGGCGGCCAAGTCCGACGGACGCTGGGCGCGCGCCTATAACAGCAAGGACATGAAGATCCCCGACGATCTGCAGGCCGCGATCGACGCCGAGCCCAAGGCAAGGGCGATGCTGGCAAAACTCAGTGCGCAGAACCGCTTCGCGCTGGCGTTCCGGACCCACAACATGAAAACCGAAGCGGGTCGGAAGAAGAAGATCGAGGCGTTCGTCGCGATGCTCAAGCGTGGCGAGACGATCCATCCGCAAGGCAAGAAGTAAGCTGCGCGTCAGTTACTCGGCCAGTGCCTCCTCGCGGCTGCGCCGGATTGCCGGGAACACCATCAGCAGGAACAAGATCGCGACGACAGCAAGCAGCGTGGCGCTGATCGGGCGACGCAGGAAAACCGAGAAATCGCCGTCGGCCAGCAGCATCGCGCGCCGAAAGTTCTCCTCAAGCTGCGGACCGAGCACGAGGCCGAGCAACAACGGCGCCGGCTCGACCCCGACCTTGATGAAGAAGTAACCGAGCAGCGCGCAGCCGAGCATCAGCCAGACATTGAACAGGTTGTTGGCGATGCCGAAGGTGCCGATGCAGCAGAACAGAACGATCGCCGGGAATAGCAGCCGGTAGGGAATCTTCAGCATCGAGACCCACACGCCGATCAGCGGCAGGTTGATGACGAGCAGCATCAGATTGCCGACCCACATGCTGGCGATGACGCCCCAGACTAGTTGCGGTTGTTCGCGCATGATCTGCGGGCCGGGCTGGATGCCCTGCATCATCAATGCACCGATCATCAGGGCCATCAGCGCATTGGCGGGGATGCCGAGCGTCAGCAGCGGAATGAAGCTGGTCTGCGCGCCGGCATTGTTGGCGGCCTCCGGTCCGGCAACGCCCTCGATCGCGCCCTTGCCGAACCGGGAAGGATCGCGCGCGAGTTTCTTCTCCAGCGCGTAGGACGAGAACGGCGGCAACGCCGCGCCGCCGCCTGGCAATACGCCGAGGACGGAGCCGAGCAGCGTGCCGCGGACCATCGCCGGGAAGGCGGCGCGCAAATCAGCGCGGCTCGGGATCAGGCTGCGGATCGACTGGCTGACGACGCGCATCATTGCCGGGCGTTCGAGATTGGCGATGATCTCGCCGAGGCCGAACATGCCCATCGCGACCGGCACGAAGTCGAGCCCGTCCGAGATTTCAGGGATGCCGAAGGTCATTCGCGGCGCACCGGAGTTGACGTCGATGCCGACGAGGCCGAGCAGGATACCGAGCAGCACCATCGCCAGCGACTTGGCGACGGAGCCGTGGGCGAGCACGACGGCGGCGATCAATCCGAGCACCAGCAGGCTGAAATACTCGACCGCGGTGAATTTCAGCGCCAGCGCCGCCAGCGGCAGGCTGAGCACGGCGATGACAACGGTCGCTACCGTGCCGGCAAAGAACGAGGCGATCGCGGCGATGGCGAGCGCCGTGCCGGCCTTGCCCTGCTTGGCCATCTCGTGGCCGTCGAGGCAGGTGACGACCGAGGAGGTTTCGCCGGGCACGTTGACGAGGATCGCCGTGGTCGAGCCGCCATATTGTGCGCCGTAGAAGATCCCGGCCAGCATGATCATCGCGGTTGGAGGCGACAGGCCGAAGGTGAACGGCAGCAGCAGCGCGATCGCCGGAATCGGCCCGATGCCGGGCAGCACGCCGATCGCGGTACCGATCACGACGCCGATCAGGCAGAACAGCAGATTGTTGGGCTGCAGGGCGGTGGTCAGCCCGATCAGAAGATTGTCGAACAGCTCCATCTCAGAACCATCCCGGCCAGATCGGCACCGGCAAGGCCAGCGCCTTGACGAACAGCAGTACCGCGGCCGCCGTAAGCCCCAGCGCGAACAGTACGGTTTCGATCGGCCGCGCTTCCCGCGTCGCGAGACTTGCGATCAGGATCGCCGCGAACGACGACAGCGCAAGGCCGAAGCGTGTGGCTGACAGTGCGAACACGGCAACCGACGCCGTGATCGCGAGCAGGGGCTGCAGCCGCACCGGTGCGATCCCGACGAAAGGACGGCGGAACCCGCGGATGCCAAACCAGAGTCCGAACGCCAGCAGCAAGATGGCGATCGCGCGCGGCACGTAGCCCGGCCCCATGTCGGCAGCAGTGCCGCCCGTCAAAGTGCGCGTTGACGCCAGCGCGATGCCGGCGACAGCGATCAGGAACAGGCCGAAGAGCAGGTCCTGCCAGTCGGTTCGGCGGGCGTTCATCGCAGGCCTCGCATCGCCAGCCTCGATTGCGTCATTCGCCCTTGATGCCGGCTTCGCGGATGATGTCGCCCCAGCGCTTGGTTGAGTCTTTCAGCCAGGTCGCCATCGCCTCCGGGGTACCGGCACGGACTTCGCCGCCCTGTTCGGCAATCTTGGCTTTGAGTTCTGGTGTCTCCAGAATCTTGCCGATCTCGGCATTGAGCCGTGCGATCACTGCCGGCGGCGTACCGCTGGCCACGACGATGCCTTGCCAGGTGCCAAATTCGCTGCCAGGCAGCTTGGCTTCCTTGAAGGTCGGCAGATCGGGAGCGGAGGGGACGCGGTGCTCGCCGGTCACTGCGAGACCGACCAGTTGCTTGTTGTTCACGAAGGGAAGCGTTGCCGAGGCGCCATTGATGAGGGCGCCGCTCTCGCCGGCGACCACGGCGCGGGTCGCGGCCGCGCCGCCCTTGTAGGGCACATGCTTGAACTGGATGCCGAGTTCTTTCTGCATCACCACGGCGGTAATGTGGTTGGCGCCGCCCACGCCGGAATTGGCGACGGCGAGTTTGCCGGGATTGGCCTTGGCATAGGCGATCAGTTCCGCAGCTGTTTTGACCGGAATAGATTCATGCACGGCCAGTACATAAGGGCCGAACATCACCATCGTGACGGGGGCGAGGTCCTTCTCGAGATTATAGGTCAGGTTCGAAAACAGGCTGGGCGCCGTCGTGAGCGAACCGAGATCCGTCAGCAGCAGGGTGGTGCCGTCGGGCGTCGCCTTGGCGACGGCGTCGGCGCCGAGATTGCCGGACGCGCCGGGCTTGTTCTCGATCACCACGCTCTGACCGATCGCCGCCGACAGTTTCGGGCTGATCAGCCGCGCCAGGATGTCCGAGGTTCCGCCGGGCGCGAATGGCACAATGATGCGCACTGGCCGCTCGAAGTTTTGGGCGTAAGCGGCGTCGGGCAATTGGCTGAACAGGATGGCCACGGCGGCAGCGAGGGCGGCGCGGCGCCCGAAACGTGGAAACATTTGTTTTTCTCCCGGTCGAAGTCGCGCAAGCGCTCTGCGGCGTCGCGCATCGCGGTCTTTGGCCGCGCTGGTGGCAGGATAGGCGATGACCGATCCAATAGCGAACTAGAATGAGGATGGTCCGATACCAATTTTGGATCAAGCTGTGGAGATGCGCTAGTCTGCCGAGACGGAAGCCATAGGTACGGCAAGAATAAAGGGAGCGGGATGTTCGAATTGAGCCAGGTGCGCTGCTTCGTGGCCGTGGCGGAGGAACTGCATTTCGGCCGCGCCGCGGCCCGGCTGAACATGACGCAGCCGCCGCTCAGCCGGCAGATCCAGATTCTGGAACGGATATTGGGTGTAAAACTGCTTCAGCGCGGCAATCGCCTGGTCCGGCTGACGCCGGCCGGACAGAGCTTCCTGACCGAGGCGCGGCTGATCCTGAAGCGGACCGAGAGCGCGGCCTTGCTGGCGAGGCGCGTCGCCGAGGGCAAGGCCGGCTCGGTCAATATCGGTTTCACTGCCGCGTCTTCCTACAGCTACGTGCCCGAGTTGGTGGCGGCCTGCCGCCAGCGATTGCCGGATGTCGAATTGATCCTCAAGGAGATGGTCAGTGGCGACCAGCTCAAGCGTCTCGGAGCCGGCGAAATCGACATCGGCCTGCTGCGACCGCCGATCCCGCGCAGCGGCCTGCAGTTTTTCCGGGTCAAGGCCGAACGGATGATCGCGGCCGTGCCGGCGGGGCACAAGCTCGCGGGTTCGCCGACGATCGATCTGAGGGATCTCGCGGCCGAACCTTTCATCACCTATGCGCCCTATGAGGCCCGCTACTTCCACGATTTGCTGGTGGAGCTGTTTTCGCGCGCCGCCGTGGCGCCGGTCTATGTCCAGCACCTCGCGCAGATCCATTCGATCCTGGCCATCGTGCAAGCCGGCGTCGGCGTGGCGCTGGTGCCGGAAGCGGCGGAGAAACTGCAGTTCAGCGGCGTCGCGCTGCGGCCGCTGGCTGACCCGCCACAACGGGCGGCCGAGCTCTACTTCGTCTGGCGGGACGACAACGACAATCCGCTGTTGCCGGTGATCGCGGCGATCGCCCGCGATCTGGCGGGAGGCGCCTGAGCCATCCAATCAATGGATCATTCAATCCAGTAATTGGTCCGCCGCGGCATCGATCCCGGTCTATTCCTGAGGTCTTCACAGCGAGGACCGCAGCGATGAGCAGAATGACCCCGAAGGAAATGGCGCTGACGATCGGAAACGGGTTGCTGTCGTTCCCGGTGACGCCATTCGACGCCACCAACAAATTCGACGCCGCGCGCTATCGCTCCCATCTCGACTGGCTGTGCAGCTATGAGGTGGCCGGACTGTTCGCGGCCGGCGGCACCGGCGAATTCTTCTCGCTGACGCCGGCCGAAATCGTCGATGTCGTGACGTCTGCAGTGCAGGAGACCGCCGGCCGCGTGCCGGTGCTGGCCGGCGTCGGTTATGGCACGGCGATGGCGACCGAGCTTGCGAGCGCCGTTGAGCGTGCCGGCGCCGATGGCATCCTGCTGCTGCCGCCCTATCTGGTGTTCTCCGAGCAGGCAGGATTGGCCGCCCATGTCGAGGCGGTGTGCAAGGCGACCAGCCTTGGCGTCATCGTCTACAACCGCGACAACGCCATCCTCACCGAGGACACGATCGCAAGACTTTGCGAACGCTGCCCGAACCTCGTCGGCTTCAAGGACGGCGTCGGCGACATCGAACAAATGACACGGATCCATCTGCGCATGGGCGACCGGCTGACCTATGTCGGCGGATTGCCTACGGCCGAGACTTTCGCGCTGCCTTATCTCGAAATGGGCGTTACGACCTATTCGTCTGCTGTGTTCAATTTCGTGCCGGAGTTCTCGACCAAGTTTTACGCGGCCGTGCGACGGCGCGACCGCGAGACCGTCCAGGCCGGCTTACGCGACTTCATCATGCCGCTGCTCGCCATCCGCAACCGCAAGCGCGGCTATGCGGTTTCGATCATCAAGGCCGGGATGAAAGTGATCGGTCGCGATTCCGGCCCGGTGCGCTCACCGCTGACCGACCTGACACCTGGAGAGGTCGAGGAATTGTCCGTGCTGGTCAGCCGGTTGAAAGCAAGCGAGTTTACCAGCCGGTCGCTCGCCGCGGTGTGAGTTCGCGCGCTGCAAGGCCGGCGAATCCCTTGTAGGCTTGCCGCAATCGATTCTCGGTTGCGGAGGGGAGGCGCATGGCGTTGCGGTCTATCAAACGCATGGCATTGGCGTTGCTGATGTGTTGTCAGAGGTCCAGCATGTTGTGGACCAGCGAACCTGGTCCACCGGCTGGCGCATCACCTGCCGTCGCATTCGGGGATCGACGCTCAACCCCTCGGTGAAATCACTATTCGCATCGTGGTCTGACGTTCGGTAGCTATTTCCCCTCCAAGACAATCCATATAAATTGGGCGTTGCCGAGGTACCATCGACAGACGTAGTTCCTGCTGCAACCGTTCCTATGAAAGCCAAGAGCCGACCCCGCTTCGACGTCGAGGTCCTGCGCGAACGTGCGGGTGCAAAGGCGTTTGCGCGCGGCGAAGCCTATCATGTCAGCGGGCAGGTCGAGATTCTCGCCATCGATCCTCGGCGCGTGCTGGCACAGGTCGCGGGAACGGAAGACTACCGCGTAGAACTGACAGGGCAGGGTAAATTTTTTGACGGTGCGTGTTCATGTCCCGCGTACGGGGACTGGGGTTTCTGCAAACATCTGGTAGCGACCGCGCTGGTGGCAAACGAAGTAAGGGCCGATGAGGTCGATAACTTCGATGCATTTGCGCGGATTCGCGATCATCTGAAGCAAGCAGGTGTCGATGCCCTTGTCGAAATGATCGTGGATATGGCAGTGCACGACCCCTCATTGTTTCGTAAACTCCATACCGCCGCGGCGATGATGCACGCCGATGACAAGACGCTGGGAGCGCGATTGCGCAAGGCGATCGACGGCGCGACCCGTATCAGAGAATTTGTCGAGTACCGTCAAGCATCCGGCTGGGCGGACCAGGTCAGTTCCGTGCTCGACACTATCGCCGGCCTGGCCTCGGGCGCCCGCGCCGGTCTTGCGCGCGAGCTTGCCGAGCGCGCGCTCGATCGGATCGAGCAGGCGACCGAGAGCATCGATGATTCCGATGGTCACTGCAGCACGCTGCTGCAAAGTGCGCGTGACATCCATCTCGCCGCGATCTGCGAACTCCGGCCGGAGCCGATCCAACTCGCCCGCGATCTGTTTGCCCGCGAGATGCAGGACGACTACGGCACGTTCGCGGGCGCCATGGAACTTTACGCCGAGGCACTCGGCGAGAGTGGTCTCGCCGAGTATCGCCGCCTCGCTACCGAGGCGTGGCAGAAATTATCTCCACCTTCCGGACGCCAGGTGGGACAGGAATCGGCGCAGCAGGAGTTTTTCGGCAATTCGAGCCAGCTCATGAGGATTCTCGATTTCTTCGCCGAACGCGAAGGTGACGTCGATGCCCGCATCGCACTGCGGGCCAAAGACCTGTCGTCCCAGTGGAGCTATCTGCAACTCGCCGAATTCTGCCGCTCGCACGGGCGCGAGGAAGAGGCTGTTCGCCATGCCGAGGAGGGGTTGTGGGTATTCGAGGACGAGCGGCCCGACGAGCGACTGGTGCTGTTCGCTGCGGATATCCTTTCTAAGGCCGGTCGAAAGGGCGACGCCGAGGCGCATCTGCAGCGCGCATTCGAAAAGACGCCCTCGCTCCACCTCTACACGCGGCTTCGCGAATTTGGCGGTGAGGAAATGCGCGAGCGCACAGTCGGCTTCCTGGAGGCGAAGCAGACCGCAGGAGAGCGAATTCGCTGGTTTCAGCCGTCCGATCTTCTCGTCCGAATCTGGATGCATGAGAAGATGTTCGATGCAGCTTGGGCCGTGGTGCGGAAGCATGGCGCGCCACCGGCCTTGAAAGAGGAACTGGCTAAGGCCAGCGAGGCGACCCATCCGCTTGAGGTGCTGGAAGTTTATGCCGAGCGTGTTGTTGCACTTGTCAATACCGGTGGTAATTCGGCTTACACGGAAGCGGCAAAGCTTATCGCGCGCATGGCGATGCTGCGCAGCAAGAAGGAACAGGGAGACTATGTCCTGGCGCTCAAAGCGCGCTTTGATCGCAAACGCAACTTCATGAAATTGTTGGGTTGAGCCAATGCGGCGGGCCGCGATCGAGGAACAGAACGGCTTGATGCTGAAGCGTCTGCACGAGTTCCGCATGGCTGCGGACGTGGTGACGGATGCTTGGATGGCGTTCGCCGAGGTACAGGCCGTAGCCGTGATCGGGTCGGTCGCCAAGACGCTGTGGAAGGAGGTTCCGCGGTTCAGTGAGTTCGTGCGGGCGTCGAGGTCTGGCATGAATGCGGCGATCTCGACATGGCGCTCTGGGTGGACTCGCAGCAGCGGCTCAATGAACTGCGCCGCGCCACCAGTCGAGCCTTGCGATCGGCGTTCGAGGCGGGGATCGGCGTCAGCATCGTCGATCATCAGCTCGATGTCTTTCTGATCGAGCCGGGGAGCGATCGTTACCTCGGTCGGTTGTGCTCTTTCAACCGGTGTCCGAAGGGTAAACGCGATTGCCTCGTTCCCGGTTGTGGTACCATTCCGTTCAACAAGCGTATCGAAGAGTTCAAGCCACACGCCGATCTGCTGGCTCCAGCGCGCTACGCGATGCTTTACGAGCGGGGCGCAGACCGTCTACGCTCAGCGCTTGATCTTCCCACGCCCGAAGAGGATCATACGCCTTCGGCATCACGGGCTGCATCGCCGCGACGAGTATGACAATCGCTGAGCGATTTCGCTTGAGTTGCGCTAAAACGTCACGCCGCGCTGCGGGTGCCGTTTGGTCCCCGATCGGGACCGGGATCGGTGCCGGCGGCGGCGTTGGCCAGCCGGCCGAGATAATGCCCCCAACCCTTGTCATGGCTGACGCGGGTCGCTTCGTTGGGAAGTCCGCTATGGGTCATGCGCAGCAGTGTGCCGCCGTCCTTCTCGATCAGATCGATTTCGATCAGACTTGATCCCGGCGGCACCTCGTCATTGGTTTCCCAACCAAAGCTGTAGGCGAGGCGGTGCACCGGCACGACTTCGCGAAAGACGCCGCGCGCCGTGGCGCTGCCAACGCCTTTCAGGAGATAGAGCCCGCCCGGCTGCATCTCCGTCGTCGCTTCGCTGCCCATCCATTGCACGATCTTGTCGGGATCGGTGAGGAAGGCGAACACGCTGGCGCGTGGCGCTGCAATGTGGGTCTCGCGCTGGACGACGAACGATTCAGTCATCGAAAACCTCGTTACTCTCTGGCATGAAGGATGGTGCAACCGATGCCAACATATGCCCGCGTGCGGAATTACCAAGGGCGGTTGATGACAATCAATCGGCGCTGTCACATGATCGGACCATGCAACTCAATTCGACGCTGACATGGCTGGTCGATGCGGCCGGTGCTTCGCCGGGCGCCGACCGGTTCCTTGCCGAACTCGGCGCGCATTTGATCGCCGATGACCTGCCGCTCGCCGGTGGCGCCCTGACGCTTGCGGTCCCGCATCCGATCATTGCCCGCCGCACCTGGCTGTGGCGGGCCGACAACGGCGTGGTGATCGAGGCCGTGGGATTTGCGTCGGCGGGATTCGCAAGCGCAGGACCGCAGGATTCCGCAGGCGATGCCGGCCGCCTCTGGCTGGCCGGGCTCGCAGGCGGAACAGTGCATGAAGATGTCGTCGGCGCGGGTTCGGATAGACCGATGCTGTCATGGATCGGGCCGCGCCCGTTCACGGAAGCCGAGATCGGCTGGTTGCGCGAGGTCGCCCGTTTTGCCGGCGCACCACTCGCCGCACTTTCGGCGCGTGCGACATTGACCGCAACGCTCGAGGCGTATCTCGGCCGGCGCAGCGCGGCGCGCGTGCTGGCGGGGCCGCTGCGGCGCGATGTCGGCGAAACCATCCGTGCGGCGCTGCTCTACGCTGATCTGCGCAGCTTCACCGCATTGTCCGAGTCAGAACCGCCGGCTGCCGTCATCCGCGCGCTGGATGCCTGGTTCGATTGCATGGCCGGTGCGGTTCACGCCTTCGGCGGCGAGGTGCTGAAATTTATCGGCGACGGCATGCTGGCGATCTTTCCCGTTACCGCGGACAGTCCCGGCGATGCCTGCAACGCGGCGCTGCGCGCGGTCACGTCAGCCCAGGCCGGCATGGCGCATCTTGATATGGCGAGGCGAGAGCAGGGGTTGCCGTCGCTTTCATTCGGAGCCGCACTTCACCTCGGCGAAATCCTGTGGGGCAATGTCGGGGCGGCGGACCGGCTGGACTTCACCGCGATCGGTCCCGCCGTCAATCTGGTCAGCCGGTTGGAGGGACTTTGCCGGCCGCTGGGCAAAACGGTTCTGATTTCCGGTGCGGTCGCGGTTGAAACCAATGCAAAACTGATCCCGCTCGGAACGCATCCGCTGCGCGGCATCGCCTCGCCCTGCGACGTCTACACGGTGCCGGACGGCCAGTAGGCGAGCCGAGAATCAAAATATCGAAAACAACCCCATGCAAAGAAAGAACCCCATGCAAAGAAAGAATGGGTCACCGGAACCCGTGCGGAACCGATCACGAAGAAGTTAAACCAATCGGTTGACAATCCTTTCTGGCCGACTATGTTAAACCACATGGTTGAACAACAAACCCATCTCGATGCCGTCTTTCATGCCCTGGCCGATCCGACCCGGCGGGCCATGCTTGGCCAGCTCGCGGAACGGGAACTCACGATCGGGGAGCTGGCGACGCCGTTCAGCATGAGTTTCGCGGGCGCATCGAAACATGTGCGGGTGCTGGAGACCGCGGGCCTCGTGACGCGCACGATCCAGGGCCGAACCCATTTGTGTCGCCTGCAAGCGGCGCGGCTTGCGGAAGCCAATGAGTGGCTGCGGCGTTACGAGCGTTTCTGGAATGAAAAGCTCGACACGCTGGAAGCTTTGCTGCGTGCCGAAGACGAAGCGGCGGCAGCCAAGAAGAGCAAATCGGTGAAGGAGTAGAACGATGGATATGAAGACAACACCCGATGCCTATGGTTCGCTGATCGAACCGACCACGCTCAGGATTCAGCGGCTCTTGCCCGGTCCGATCGAGCGCATCTGGGCCTATCTCACCGACAGCGAACTGCGTCGCAAATGGCTGGCGGCGGGCGCGATGGAGATGAAGGTCGGCGCACCCGTCGAATTCGTCTGGCGCAACGGCGAACTCAACGACCCGCCGAGCGCGCGGCCAGACGGCTTTCCCGAAGAGCATCGCATGCAAAGCCGGATCACCGAATGCGATCCGCCGCACAAGCTTTCGATCGCCTGGAACAACAGCGGCGACGTGACGTTTGAACTGGAGCCGAAAGGCAAGGGCGTGCTGCTGACCGTGATCCATCGCCGTCTGCCCGACCGCTCGACCATGCTCAAGGTCAGCGCCGGCTGGCATATGCATCTCGATGTCCTTGTCGCCCGCGCATCCGGCAATGAGCCGGCGCCGTTCTGGGAAGGCTGGAGCCGGCTGCAAAAGGAATACGACCGGCGGCTTCCGGCCTGAGGCCGTAGCACGACACGGAGCGCAACAAGCATCACAACAAACAGGAGGTTAGCCATGACTCTGGCAATGAAGACGCATGTGGTATCGGCGAAGGAGTGGGAAGCTACGCGTCAGCAACTACTCGTCAAGGAGAAGGCCCATACCCGCGCCCGTGACGCGCTGGCCGCCGAGCGCCGGCGGATGCCTTGGATGGAAGTGGAGAGGAGTTACGCGTTCGGAGGCGCCGGCGGCAAAGCGAGCCTGGTCGATCTGTTCGACGGCCGCCGTCAGCTGATCGTCTACCGCGCCTTCTTCGAGCCCGGCGTGCATGGCTGGCCCGAACAGGCCTGCCGCGGCTGCTCGATGGTGGCTGACCAGGTCGCCCACGTCGCCCATCTCAACGCCCGCGACACCACGCTCGCATTTGTCTCGCGCGCGCCGCAGGCGGACATCGCGCGCCTGAAAAAGCGGATGGAATGGACGATGCCCTGGTACACGGTCACCGACAGTTTTGACAAGGACTTCGGCGTCGACGAATGGCACGGCACCAACGTCTTCATTCGCGACGGCAACAAGATCTTCCGCACCTACTTCATCAACAACCGCGGCGACGAGCAAATGGGGGGCACCTGGAACTACCTCGACATCACGCCGCTCGGCCGGCAGGAGGTCTGGGAGGATTCTCCGGAAGGCTATCCGCAGACGCCAACCTATAAATGGTGGAACTGGCACGACAGCTACGTCGCCGATGCCGCGCCCGACAAAAAATGGGTCGAGGTGTCGGATGCCGGCGAGGCCGCGATGCGCAAACAGGGCGGCTAGGCCGATGCTGTCCGGCATCGCTCGCGCGGCGAGCGCTGCGCGAGCGGGACTGGGCAGGTAGCGGCAACGTCGCCTTGCGGGAGAGAAACATGAGCGAGACCCATGCCGTCACAAGCGGCCCCGGCGCAATCCCTCGTGATAGCGGCAGCGACGCCGCGATCGGCGCCGCGGATGTTCTCTACCTCGCGGCGGCGCCGACGTTTGCGATCATGGCGCTGCTGACGTCCGTCCTTGGCGGCGGAGCGCTGGACGCGCTGTGTTCAAGCGCGTCGCCGCTGAGCGGAATGGCCCCGATGTATTTGCTGATGAGCGCCTTCCATTTGGCGCCTTGGCTCAAGCTGATCTCTCGCCGGCGAAACGGTGTCCGCTGGTGCTGATATTGCGTTCGAAATCTAAATTGGTTCGCATCACCCCACTGAAAGGAAGCACTATGAGCAAGGCCTTTGCCGGCGGCTGCGCCTGCGCCGCGATCCGTTATGAAATTTCCGGCGAACCTGTCTTCATGAACCATTGCCAGTGCCTGGACTGTCAGCGCAGGAGCGGCACCGGGCATGGCTCCTATTTGACATTCGCCGACAAGAAGAGCGCCAAGTTCGAGGGCAAGACGGCCCATTGCGACGTCGTTGCCGATAGCGGCAATGTGAAGACGCACAACTTCTGCCCCGCCTGCGGGTCACCGGTGTATCTGACGTATGCGGCGATGCCGGATTTCTTCACCGTGCACGCGGCGAGCCTCGACGATCCCGGCCGCTTCAAGCCGCAAGCCGTCACCTACGGGGTGCGCGGGTATGCCTGGGACAATCTCGATCCGGCCTTGCCGAAATTCGACAAGATGCCGCCGATGTGAGCGGCGTTGATTGACTCCTTTTCCGAGGCTCAATCGTCCTTGCTACAGTTAGACACTGGAGCAGTACTGATGAGCCTCAAAGACAAGAATATCGTCGTTACCGGCGGAAATCGCGGTATCGGACAGGCGCTGGTCGAGGAAGCCTTGAAGAGAGGCGCGAAGCGAGTGTTTGCCGGGACACGCCAGCCCTTGGCCCACTCGGATGGGCGCGTCACGCGCCTTAGCCTGGACGTGACCAGCGCTGCGCAAATCCAGGACGCCGTCGAGAAAGTCGACTCTCTCGACATCCTCATCAATAACGCGGGATTGGCGCTTTACGATGACCTGAGTGATCGTGCCGTGCTCGAACAGCACCTTGCCGTCAATCTCTTTGGTACGTATGGCGTGACCCAGGCTTTCCTGCCGTTGCTGTCACGTTCTCGGGGAGCCATCGTCAACATTCTGTCGGTGACGGGCCTTGCCGCTTTGCCGCTCATTCCGGCCTACTCGATCTCCAAGGCGGCCGCGTTCTCCCTGTCGCAATCGCTGCGCGCGCTTTTGGCCGGACGGGGCGTGAGGGTACATGCCGTTCTGACCGGCCCCGTGGACACGGATATGTCTCGCGGCCTCGACATACCGAAGGCATCACCGGAGTCCGTTGCGCGAGCTATCTTCGACGGCGTGGCGAATGGGGAGGAGGATATCTTCCCCGATCCGATGTCAGAGTCCATGTCGGAGGGCTGGCGCAGTGGTGTGGTCAAGGCGCTCGAGCGGCAGTATGCGGCGCTCGCAGACGCAGAGCCCGTCAAGTCATAAGCAAAAGGTTGGGTCCCCCAGCGGTGATGATTGACTCCTTTTCCGAGCTTCAATCGTCACAGCTGTCAGGTAGGCAACAGGAGCAGAACCGATGAGCCTCAAAAACAAGAATGTCGTCGTCACCGGCGGAAGCCGTGGCCTTGGTCTCGGATTGGTCGAGGCGCTGGTCGCGCACGGCGCCGACGTGACTGTCGTCGCCCGCGACGCCGATGCGCTTGCCTCCGTCCACGCCCGGCTCGGCGTCGCCACGATCGCCGCCGACGTGACCGACGAGACCGCCGCCCACCGCATCCTTGGCCAGGTTCGCCCGGATATTCTGGTGCTGAACGCCGGTGCCAAACCGCTGATGGACCGGTTCGACCAGATCAGTTGGGCGGATTTCACCGCGACCTGGGAGACCGACGTCAAGGGTGGGCTCTATTGGCTGCAGGCCGCGCTCAAACTGCCGCTCAAGCCCGGAAGCCGCGTGCTGGTTGGATCGAGCGGTGCTGCCGTCAACGGATCGCCGATGTCGGGCGGCTATGGCGGCGCCAAGCGCATGCTCTGGTTCATGGCCAAATATGCCAACGGCGTCTCAGCGCAGCAGAGCCTCGGCATCCGCTTCCAGGCGATCGTGCCGCAGCAGATCGTCGGCGGCACCGGGGTCGGCGACGCCGGCGCCAACGCCTACGCCCGCGCCATGGGCGTGAAGCCTGAAACATTCCTGGCCGGTTTCGGCGCGCCGATGCCGCCCCGTGAGTTCGGCGAGAAAGTCGTTTCCGTGCTCGAGGACCCGAAATATGCAGAGGGCTTCGCCTTCGGGCTCAAGGGCGACACCGGGGTCACCATACTCGAGGGAACGGCGGCGTGAACAGAGAACGGCCTTCGCTGGACCGCGACCGCCAGGCCGAGTTGCTTGCGCTGGCTGGCGAGTTGCAGCCCGAACTGCATCGTTATTGCGCGCGACTGATGGGATCGGTGATCGACGGCGAGGATGTCGTGCAGGACACGCTGGTCCGGGCTGTCGTGGCGTTGCAGGATTTGGAGGAGGCGCCGCCGCTTCGACCCTGGCTGTTCCGGATCGCGCATAACCGCGCCCTCGATCTGCTGCGCGGCCGGGCGGTGCGCAAGACCGAGCCGATCGAGGCCGCCTTCGATGTCGCCGACGAGGCCAGCCCTGACCCCATGGAGACGCTGATGCGCCAGGAAGCGGTCAAGACGGCGGTATCGCGCTTTGCCGAGCTTCCCATCATGCAGCGCAGCGTCGTCATTTTAAAGGACGTGCTCGACGAGCAGCTGAGCGAGATCGCAGCCCTGCTCGACCTCACGGTCGACGCCGTGAAGGCGCATCTGGCGCGGGGGCGCGCGCGTCTTCGCGAGATCAATGCGCAAGCCGGCCCGCTTCTGGAGGCACGGCCGGCGTCCGCGGTAGTGATGCGCTATGCGACGCTCTTCAACGAGCGGGACTGGGACGGCCTGCGGGCGTTGCTTGCCGACGACGTCAAACTCAAACAGTCCTCCTACGCGCTGCGCGCCGGCCGCGCCGATGTCGGCATGTTCTTCGGCATCTACTCCAGGCTGGATCCGGTGTGGCTTGCACCGGCCCGGCTCGAGGGACGGGAAGTGTTCGCGGTATTCGAAGATCGCGCCGATCCGAAGCCGAGCTATA
>JBOHIT010000456.1:0-4156 GCA_050726155.1 Bradyrhizobium sp. | reverse complement strand
GACTAAGCCTGTGTCCAGCATAGTTTTTCATCGCCCGCATCTCGGTGGCAGTACCGAGCGCATCCGAGACCCGTTTGGCGGTCCGTTCGTCGTTGGTGGCAAAGGACACGCGGACATGGCAATTGTCGAGGATGGAGTTGTTAGCTCCATAAGCCTTCTCGATCTGATTGAGCGATTGCGCGATCAAAAAGCTCTTGAGGCCATAACCGGCCATGAACGCTAACGCTGACTCGAAGAAATCGAGCCGACCGAGTGCCGGAAATTCGTCGAGCATCAGCAGCAACCGATGACGCCGCCCTTTTGCGTGCAGATCTTCCGTCAACCGCCGGCCGATCTGGTTAAGAATCAAGCGCACCAGCGGCTTGGTTCGGCTGATGTCGGACGGAGGAACGACGAGGTAAAGAGAAGCAGGCCGGTTGCCCTCGACGAGATCGCGGATACGCCAGTCGCAGTGGTGCGTCACTTTCGCTACGACGGGATCGCGGTAAAGACCGAGGAATGACATCGCAGTGGAAAGCACGCCGGAGCGTTCATTCTCGCTCTTGTTGAGAAGCTCGCGCGCCGCGGAGGCGATCACCGGATGCGGCCCCGCTTCGCCAAGATGCGCTGAGGTCATCATGGCGCGAAGCGTTACCTCGATCGGCCGCTTCGGGTCGGAGAGGAAACTGGCAACACCGGCAAGTGTCTTGTCCGGTTCGGCGTAGAGCACATGGAGAATGGCGCCGACCAGCAGTGCGTGGCTGGTCTTCTCCCAATGATTGCGCCGTTCCAGCGATCCCTCGGGGTCCACCAGTACGTCCGCAACGTTCTGGACATCGCGCACCTCCCACTCGCCACGGCGAACCTCAAGGAGCGGATTGTAGGCCGCCGACTTCGCATTGGTCGGATCGAACAGCAACACGCGGCCATGTCGCGCGCGAAAGCCAGACGTCAGGTTCCAGTTCTCACCCTTGATGTCGTGCACGATGCAGCTGCCCGGCCAGGTCAGAAGCGTCGGCACCACGAGGCCGACGCCCTTGCCGGATCGGGTCGGCGCGAAGCACAGCACATGTTCCGGTCCATCGTGGCGCAGATAGCCATGCTCGAACTGTCCGAGCACGACGCCATCTGGCGTGGCGAGACCGGCGGCACGAATCTCTGAGGGAACAGCCCAGCGGGCCGAGCCGTACGTTGCGGCGGTCTTCGCTTCGCGCGCCCGCCACACCGACATGCCGATGGCAACGGCAATGGAGATAAAACCACCGGATGCAGCGATGTAAGCCCCCTCGACGAAGACCTGCGGCGCATAGGCATCATAAGCATACCACCACCAGAAGAACGCGGGCGGGAGATAGACCGGCATACCAGGTAAGACTTCAAACCATGGCTGCCCAAGCTGCGGTTGGAAACCCAGCTTCCAAGCCACCCATTGAGTCGCCGCCCACATGGTGATGAGCACAACCATGAAGACAACGACGATCTGGCCCCAGAGTATCTTGGTCGCGGACATGGCGAAGGATCAAGCGTCGCCAATCCCAAGGGCAAGACCCGTATCTTTTCCGGGGTGCAGACGGCGGCGGTTGGCTATAATTGGGACAGTCGTGCGCCGTGTGCCACCGAAGGTCGAAGGAAAGCCCGAGGAAGCGCAAACCAGATCCACGCCGCGATCTGGAGGACGAGATTGAGAGCGAAGGCTGTTTGATAGGCGATCTCTGGATAGTGCCCCGCCTCAGGCGCCCATTGCTGGATCACGACGCCTGTGACGTATTGCGCGGCGAACGCCGCGGCGATGTGAAACAGATTCAGCGCCCCGTTGGCCCGCCCGGCCAGCTCTTTCGGAAAATACTCCGCCAAAATCGCAAAGCTGAGCACGGTAGCCGCGCCGACGGCGGCCACGACAGCCCATTGCAAATATGAAGGCAGTGGCAGGCGCAGGATCAACACGAACTGAGCTGCGATAAACACGGCCGCAACGAGTCCGAGGAGCACTTCCGGCCCAACACCGCGCCTGCGCAGCCGATCGGCAGTGATCCCAAGCAGAATCGCACCCAAACTCAACGCGACCGCCATGGCAAGCAGGTGCTGCACCACCCCTGCCCGATCGAGACCCTCCACATCCCTGAACCACTGCGCCGCCCAGAGTCCTTGAAGAGACCAGGCCGTTCCAATGCAGGTTGCCGAGAGTGGCATAAGACGCCAGAAGCGCGGATCGGCATAAACCTGCCTTAGGCCGACCTTGACAGCCCTGCTTTTAGTCGGCGCAGCTTCTGGTACGACGAGATAGATCATGACCGCACAGGCGAAAGTTAGCGCTGCGAAAAGACCAAAGAGTTCGCGCCAGCCGATCCAGGCGAGCAAGAAGTCTGCGGGCAACGTCGCGGTCACCGCACCCAGCGCGCCCAGCATAACCATCAAGCCATTCAGAAGTGGCACGCGATCACCGGGAAACCAGAGAACGAGCGCCTTTAATCCTGCGGTCAACGCAGAGGCGACACCCAGACCGATCAACGCACGGGCCACCAGAAGCAGCCAGAAATGGTCCGACACCGCGAATAGTGCGGAACCGCCGGCCGCGACCAGCAACAATGCGCTTTGGATCCGTCGCGGACCATATCGGTCGAGAAGGATGCCGATGGGTATCTGGGCGGCGGCGAACGTCAGGAAGTAAACCGAAGTCAGCAAGCCGAGATCGTCGGCACCGAGTCCCAATTCTGCTGCCAGTGGGGACGCCAGGACCGCATTAATGGTTCGGAAGAGATAGGCAATGTAATAGCCGGCGACGAACGGCAGGAATACACGCAAGATCAGAGACCGGTTTCCGACCAGGTCTTTTGCCAGCCCTCGCACTGCCGCAAGGCCAGCCCGCGCGTATCGTCGCGGGGCACCCGCGGCCTCGCCTCGATCGCCGTCACGGACGGGTTCAGTGAAGAGGACGGCCGATCCGCCCTGGAAAGTTACCACCGCTGCCGTCCTCCCGGACGGCAGCGGAATATTCGAATACGTGATCAGGCGCTATCGAAGCATGCGGGCTTGGCTCGTGATCTATCGATGGCGGTGGAGGAGGCTCGCCCTGCCCCAAATCGGGCGCAGGAGGGATCGGCCTTGTAGTACCAAGGCGATCGATCGTCTCCCGTATGAGAGGAATTCCCCGATCAACGCGTCGTTCGACCTGGGCTGCGAATTCCTCGAACCGTTGGGCCCCAAGTGCGCATGCCGCCCCCTGTGCCGCGACCGGCAATAGCGGTGTCACCGCGAGATGGAACCGCGCGTGAAGGGCAACCGTCTCATTCGCGATCCTGAGATTGCGATCGAGTTGTTCAATCTGACGGCTCAAACCTGCGAGGTGGCGTCCGACGCTAGTGGCGTCGCCGATATCGTCGTCTGAGCCGAGAAAACGTTCAAGTGCGGCTTCGACGAGCGCCGATTTGCTGGCACCGGGCCGCTTGGCCGCCTCCGCCAACCGTGCGGCCATGCCTTCGCTGAGATAGACGCCAACTCTGGGCTTCATGATGGACACTCGCTGGGGGCGATCGGCTGACTGGTGGCTCGAAGGGCTCATTCCACTTGGGCGGAGGGTCTCAACCGTCTTGCAGATGAAGTGCGGGGTTCTGATCGACCTGGCCGGCCGAACCGTCTGGGCAGACGTACCTAGGCAAGACAAATTCTGAACGACTTTGGGTCGACAGGTATCGACGACGCCAGCTCCCGCGCTCGACGGCGGCGAGGAAGCTTTCGACTTGAGCATTGAATGCTGCGGGCTCTTCCAGATTGATCGCATGGCCGGTATTGGGGCAGATCCAGAGGCCTGCATTAGGGAGCGTGGATTTCAGCATCAGTGTGGGCTCCAGGCAGCGGACGTCCTCATCCCCCATCGCGAGCAACACCGGCACCGTCATCCCTGACAACTCGTCATGAAGATCATGCATCGACGGCCGCAACGCCTGACAGCGCGCCATCGTATTCGCCATTCCCTCCGGCGAGTACTGGCGCAGCCTGGCAACGAATTCCTGCCAGCCCTTCGGATCCTTGTACTTGAGCTGGATGCGGGCCGGTCCGCGCGCCATCCGTTCGGCCATCGCTGCCATCCCGTGCTCGCTGAAGACCCGCGCGAGAACGGAGGTTTCCCGCAACCAGGCGTCTCGGTGAGAAGGATGGGAGCCCGAGCCCACGCCGGCTG
>JBOHIT010000455.1:0-8732 GCA_050726155.1 Bradyrhizobium sp. | reverse complement strand
TCGATCCTGGCGCCGCGCAGCGTGTTGCGCATGATGATGAAGGGGGCGGCAAAAACCAGGAACGGGACCGCGGCGAAGGTGCTCGGTGCGACGCCTTCCCCCAGCAACCCGAAACCGGCGGGCCGCGCCGCCAGGGCCTGATAGCCGCTCGCCAGCGCACCGGCGACGGCAAAGCCGATGAACAGGGAGAACAGGGAATTCAACGCATCGGGCGACATGGAACTGATCCGCTACTCAACAAAACGCGCTTTGCTTTCGCAAAATTGGCGGCCCACCGCCACAGCATCCTTAAGGAAAGGTTAACACCCGTCGGCCGTAACCACGTTGGCGCATGGCTTGCGCGGCCGCGATGACGGCGAAATCGTACGGAAATCCTCTCCCCCGTGGCATATTCGCGGGGTGATTCGGCCTCAGCCTCGAACTCAACCGATGCTTACTTTATGACATTGCTATCGACGGCCCAGCACATCGCCCGCGACACGCGGAAAGACCCGCGCTCGCACTTGGTACTGATCGTGGTGGCCGCCATCATCACCGCAGGCGCCATTGCGCTCGTCGCCTATTTGCTTTGGCCGACCTGGGGCAGCGGCGCCGGGAACGCGCCCTCGCGATTGCCCGTCAGCGTGGGCGGCACCCTGTTCAACGTGCCGGCGCCGGCGATCCGCCGGAAGATCCAGCGCCACTCCGGTCCGCAGGAGCGCGTCGATCTCTCCTTCATGTTCCCTTCGCTCGAAGCGCCCGAGACGCCCCGGCATGTCAGCGCCGATACGGTCGAGGAAAAGGTGCAGCCGATCGACCGGATCTTCCTGTCGATTTCGGCCCACCACGATACGCTGGCGCCCGACACCCGCGTCCGCACCATCTATCCGCGCTATCTCGAACAGGCCTCGACGGTCGATGACGCCTTGACGATGCGCGCATTCCGCGATGGCTCGCCCTATGCAAATGAGGATTTGTTCGCGGCGACTGCCCCTGGCCTCAATGCGCGCTGCACGCGCGACGGGGTGACGCCTGGCATGTGCCTGAGCGAACGCCGCGTCGACGGCGCCGACCTTACGTTCCGCTTCCCGCGGGGCTGGCTATCGCAATGGCGCGACGTCGCTGATGCGATGAACCGTTTGACAGCGCAATTGCGCGGGCCGAAGGGGTAGCGGCGCGGGCCAAGCCTATCGTCATTGCAAGCGAACCGAAGCAATCCACAAAAAAACACGGAAGGATGGATTGCTTCGTCGCTAACGCTCCTCGCAATGACGGAGGTGAATCAGACGATTCACTCAGCCCTGATCGACCAGGTCTTCCTCAAGAATCGCCATCTGGAACTGGAATGAACGATCATCGTCTTCGTCGTCGACGAACAGGACGCCGATGAACTCTTCGCCGATATAGACCTCTGCGGAATCGTCCTTCTTCGGACGCGGCACCACGCGAATCTTGGGGTTGCCGAACACGCGCTTGAGATAGGCGTCGAGCTTCCTGACTTCCTGAACGTCCACGGTGGTCTCCAATCGAATATCTTGGCTATCTTGGGGTTTCTTGCGATTTCTTGGGAGTTTTAGGCCGAGACGACGCAGACCGCCAGCCGTATCTTCACAAGATCGACGCTTCAGAAAGCGATCGGGTCAAATCCCGATCGCGTTGAGCATCTGGTCCATGGTGCGCGACGGTTCGGCACAGCCGGCCTCACCGACGATCTTGGCGGGAACGCCCGCCACCGTAACGTTATGCGGCACGGGCTTGACCACCACGGAGCCTGCGGCAATGCGCGCGCAGTGACCGATCTCGATATTGCCGAGAATCTTGGCGCCGGCGCCGATCAGCACGCCATGGCGAATCTTGGGGTGACGATCCTCGTTCTCCTTGCCGGTGCCGCCGAGCGTGACACCATGCAGGATCGAAACGTCGTCCTCGATGACAGCCGTCTCGCCGCAGACGAAGCCGGTGGCATGATCGAGGAAGATGCCGCGGCCGATGGTGGCCGCCGGGTTGATGTCGGTCTGGAACACCGCGGACGCCCGGCTCTGCAGATAATAAGCGAAATCCTTGCGCCCTCGCTTGTAGAGCCAGTGCGCCAGCCGATGGGTCTGCAGCGCGTGGAAGCCCTTGAAGTAAAGCAGGGGATCGATGAAGCGCGACGTCGCGGGATCGCGGTCATAGACCGCGACCAGATCGGCGCGGAAGGCGTTGCCGAGATCGGGTTCGTCGCGCAGCGCCTCGTCATAGGTCTGGCGGATCAGATCGCCCGACAGCGCCGAGTGATCGAGCCGCTCAGCCAGACGATGGATCACCGAATCTTCCAGCCGCTCGTGATGCAGCACGGTCGAATAGATAAAGGAGGCCAGCTCCGGCTCACGGCGAACGATGTCTTCCGCCTCGCCTCGAACGCGATCCCAGATCGGATCGAGCGCGGCAAGTTTCGAACCCTGGGGATTGACCTGATGCACTGCCATTGGGTTTCTCTCGGCTTTTCTCGTTGGGCATTATAGCACGGCGGGCGGATGGCTGTCCCGGGGCAGGCTCCGGCAAAGTAACCCCCCGCCGAACGCCCCAGGATCGGATTAGGTCAATTCAAGGTGGTTGGCGATTTCGGGAAATCAAGCCGGGCAGCGTCCGACTATTGGTGAATTTCAGCCTCCCGGCCATTCCGGGCAAGGTGGTCAAAACGGGGGGAAGCCACATCACAACGCAGATTTTGCGCGCGCGCGCCGCCGACTCACGGCTGGTCTGGATCGCCGCCATCGCCATCCCCCTGATGTTGCTCGGCCCTGCCCTGTGGAACGGCTATCCGCTGCTCCAATGGGATACCGGCGGCTACCTGGCGCGCTGGTACGAAGGCTACCTCGTACCGAGCCGCTCCACCTTGTTCGGACTCTATCTGCATTTCGGCGAGGATTCCGCGTTCTGGATCAATCTCGGAATCCAGGCGCTGGCGACGCTGTGGATCGTGCAGCTGACGTTGCGCGTATTTGAAATCGCACAACCCTTGCGGCTGTTGGCGATCAGCCTCGTGCTGGCACTGACCACCGCGCTGCCGTGGCTGGCGAGCACGCTGCTGACCGACATCTTTGCCGGCCTGTCGGTGCTGTCGCTTTTCATCTTGGTCGCGTTTGGCGGGCGCACTTCGACAATCGAAAAATGTTCGCTGTTCGTACTGACGGCGTTCGCTGCGGCCTCGCACAGCGCCACCCTGGCCGTGCTGCTCGGGCTGTGTGGCGCCGGATGGATCGTGCGTCCGTTTTCGCGCGGGCGGATGACAGTTGCCGGACTGATGCTGGGCAGCCTCACCCTCGTCGCCGGCGCTGCGATGCTTCTGGCGACGAATTTCGCCCTCTCAGGAAAGTTGGCGTGGACGCCCGGCGGCTACGGCGTCGCCTTTGGACGGATGCTGCAGGACGGTATCGTCGCGCACTATTTGAAGGAGCATTGCCCGCAGCAGAAGCTGAAGCTCTGCCCCTATCGCGACAGATTGCCTGACACCGCCGATAAGTTTCTGTGGGGCAACAGCATGTTCAACACGCTCGGCCGCTTTCAGGGCCTGGGCGACGAGATGGGCTTCATCGTGTTGCACTCGCTCGCCGAATATCCGGCCCGGCAGGCCGCGGCGGCGATCACCGGAACCGCGCGGCAACTCGTCCATGTCGCGACCGGCGAAGGCACCAATGAATGGATCGGCCACACCTACGGGATCATCGAGCGTTACATCCCCTCGCAGCTCAAGCCGATGCGCGCGGCGAACCAGCAACGCTGGCGGCTCGACTTCACCGCCGTCAACCGCCTCCACGTTCCGGTGGCGCTGGCCTCGATGCTGCTGGCGCTGATCGTGTTCGCCGCCGGCCTGTGGCAGCGTCCATCCGATGATCTTACCTTGCTTGCGGGCACCGTGACATTGGCCGTGCTCGGCAACGCCTTTATTTGCGCGGTCATATCGGGACCGCATGACCGCTATGGCGCGCGCATGGCGTGGGTCGCGACCTTCGTGGTGCTGATTGCAGCGGCGCGGCAATTGTCCGGCGCGAATACGCCGCACGAACGCTCAGCTTCGCCGTGACAGAAAGTCGATGACGCCGGCCTTGTAGACCTTGTCGCCGACCGCACGCATATGATCGCGGTTCGGAATGTCGAGCACTTTCGCGTCCGGAATGATCTCGCCCAGCGCCTGCGCGGACCCTGCGATTTCGTCCGTGGTGCCGACTGCGATCAGCACCGGCACATTGATCGCTGCGGCTTCATCCCTTGTCATCAGGCGCCGCGAACCGCGCAGGCAGGCAGCCAGCGCGCGGCGGTCGGAACGGGTCTGGTCGGCAAAGGCGCGAAACGTCCGGCCCACCGGGTCGGTCACGTCGTCCAGCGACGGCGCCTCGAGCGCGAGGGCCACGTTCTCGCCGGGGCCGCCGCCCGCGATCATCCCGATCCCAATGCCGCCGAGGATGGCCGAGCGCAACCGCTGCGGCTGGCTCAGCGCCATCACCGCCGTCATCCGCGAGCCCAGCGAATAGCCCATCACGTCGGCGCGCTCGATCTGCAGATGATCCAATAGCGCGATCACGTCGCCGGCCATGATCGCGATCTCGTATTGCGCGGCTTCGTAAAGCTTGCCGGAATCGCCATGACCGCGATTGTCGAGCGCGATCACGCGCCGGCCGGCTTTCTTCAATTCGGAAACCCAGGTCGGATAGACCCAGTTTACGTTCTTGCTCGAGGCAAAGCCGTGCACGAGAACAATCGGTTCGCCCTCGCCTTCGTCGAGATAGGCAATTTCGACAGCGCCGTTGTGAAAACTCGGCATCGATAATTCCGTATTTTGAGAGATCAGAATGAGCGATCGGGAAACGATCGCAAGTCTAGCCGCAGGCGGTTGCGCCCGCCAGAGCCGGGCCGGGAAGCAACGCCGCAGCCGCGGCCTGCTCACGCTGCCACCGCGCCTTCTTGCGGCGCAGATATGCCAAGGTCGCGCGCTCGGTGGTCGCCTTGATCGACGACAGGAAGCCGAACAACGCCAATAGCGCGCTGAAGACCCACAGCGACAGATTGAATGCTCCGGCTGCCAGCAGCAGCGCGCCGCGGCCGAGCAGTTTCAGGATGGCGCGGGTCTGGCCGCCCTTGGATTCGGCGAGCCTGGCGACGCGCGCGATATCCTTCGGGCCTTCGGCGATGCGCAGCGTATCGAGCGCACCGCGCGTACCGGCTTTTTCGCTGACGCGGCCGACGTCCTTGGCGAGACGAACCAGCGCACCGGCCTTCTCGGCGCGGAACGCCGCCTTGATCGCCGTGACGGTCTCGCCGGGCCGCAACACCGAACCGGAGGCCACCGCCTTTTGCAGCACCGGCGCATCGACGATTTCGCGCGCCGAGCGTCCGGCCCAATGCATCAGTCCCTCGCCCAGCCGCCCGACCTTGCGGGCATCCTTGACCATGGTCAGGCCGGCGCGCACCGGCAGCGCGCCGCCGACCGAAACATAGGTCGCCGCCGTCACCGCAAGGCCCACTGTTGCGAGCCCCAGCACGAGGTGGTCGGTGTCCTCGCCCATCGCCAGATGCTTGCCTTCGCGCACCACGTCGCGGATGTCGCCGAACACAAAGAGATCGCCGGCCACCGTGCCCGACAGGCTCGCGACATCGTCGGCATTGCCGGTCACGAGGCCGGCGGCAAAGCGCCTGGCAAACTGCGTGGTTGAGTTCGCGTCGGTGACGGCGTCGCTGACACGCTTCGACAGCTCTTCGCTAACCGCGATATTCCTGTCGCGCGCAAGTTCGACAAAGCTGCCGGCAAGGTCGGCATCGCCGGCCGCCAGCGCTGCCTCGATATTTTCCGTCAGCAGCGTCGGGCTATTCCGCAGGGCAGAATTGAGCTTGAGATCGGCGAGTTCGGACGGGTCGTCCTGCGCGGCCAAGATCGCAAAAGCGTCGCGCGCCTGTGGCACAACCAGCGCAAGCGCCGCCGTGCACACTGATATACCAGCCAAAGCCAGACCGATCCGCGACCGTCTCATGTCGAAAAACCCAATGTTTTCGTCTACCCCAACATGGGGTGCCGCTTTTAGGACACAACGTCCCCGACGAAAGAAGGGCTTCTCTGGGACGACAAGATTGTGTCGAATTTGCATGAGCAAATGTGCGGCTGGGGGCTCTAGGAATCATTGGAACCCGTCAGTATGGTGCGCGGCATTTCGAGCTGCCGCGTCGCGTCGATTGCGTCCGTCCGTCATTGCCATCCAAGGTGAAACAAGATGTCCGACCATGTCGTCCCGCACTTCCACAACGACGCCGGGGTCTCGGTAATCGAGATCGGCTCGCAGGAGTTCATGTGCGTGGGCGCCAACCCGCCGTTCGACCATCCGCATGTCTTCCTCGACCTTGGCAACGACAACGAGATCATCTGCCCCTATTGCTCGACGCTCTATCGGTTTGCTGCCGACCTCGCCGCCGGCGAAGCGCGCCCGCCCGAATGCGTGCTGAAAGACAAAGCCGCCTGACAGATCTACCGTGGCGGTCACGCGCACCATCGTTGTCGCTGGTGCCGGGATCGGAGGACTGACCGCGGCGCTTGCGCTCGCGGCCCAGGGTTTTCGCGTCGTCGTTCTGGAAAAGACCGAGCGGCTGGAAGAAGCCGGTGCCGGCCTGCAACTGTCTCCCAACGCCAGCCGCGTCCTGGTCGAACTCGGGCTGCAGCCGCGGCTTGCGGCGCGCGCCGTCACACCCGAATCCATCAACATCATGAGCGCCCGGGACGGCGGCGAGATCGCCCGACTGCCGCTCGGCGAGGCCGCAAACTTTCGCGCCGGCGCGCCCTATTGGGTGGTGCATCGCGCCGATTTGCAGGCGGCGCTGCAGGCGCATGTCAACGACAACCCCGACATAGAATTGCGGCTCGGCTGCCAGTTCGAGGACGTCACGTCACACGCCAAGGGGCTGACGGTCGTACAGCGCAGCGGCAATTCGCGGCAACAGGAACTGGCGGTGGCGCTGATTGGTGCCGACGGCATCTGGTCGGCGGTGCGGCACCATTTGTTTCCGGAAGTGCAACCGCAATTCTCCGGCCTGATCGCCTGGCGCGGTACGCTCGATGTAACCGCGTTGCCGCGCGAATATACCTCGCCGCGGGTGCAGCTCTGGATGGGACCGAAGGCGCATCTCGTGGCCTATCCGATCTCGGGCGCGCGGCGGATCAACGTCGTCGCTATCGTGCCGGGCACGTGGAACAGGCCGGGCTGGAGCGCGCCGGGCGAGCCTAACGAAATCAAGACGGCGTTCTCGCAGCATTGGCCCGCGACTGCGCGGATGCTGATCGGCGCCGTCGACGAATGGCGACGCTGGGCGCTGTTCACGGTGCCCGATATCGGCGACTGGAACGACGGCGCGATCGCGCTGCTCGGCGATGCCGCGCACGCGATGCTGCCGTTCGCAGCCCAGGGTGCTGGCATGGCCATCGAGGACGCCGCAGTGCTGGCGAAAGCCCTCGGCGCAAGTTCCGGTGAAAATACCGCAGGCATCCCGTCGGCGTTACAGCGCTATGGCCGGCTGCGGCGCTCCCGCGTGTTGCGGGTCCAGCGCGCCGCGCGGCGGTCGGGACAAATCTATCATCTGACCGGACCTTTGGCGCTCGCGCGCGACCTCAGCATCAAGGCGCTGGGCCCAACCAGGATGCTGGCGCGGCAGAACTGGATTTACGACTGGCGGGCGTGAACGTCTCTAGCGATGCGCGTCCGTTCCGCATCAGATGCGGGAGCGACCTAGTACACGGCGCTGCCGGACTTCGACGGCGAGCGCGATCCCCTGACGATCGGAGGAGGCGGCGCAGGCGCCACCGTCGGTGCGACCGCGGCGGGTCTGGCTTCCGGTTTCGCCTCGTGGCATTTGTTGCGCCGCCACCCCTCTTCGACCAGATTCTGTTGGCCGCGAACCGCGATGAGGTCGTTGCGATAGGCCAACTCGGCCACGACCGATCCGGCGACCCCGGTTTCCGCCTTGGCCATCAGGCCCTGCAGTTCCGCCGCGCGGGTTGCGAGTGATTTCCGTTCTGTCTCGAGCTGCTTGCACTCATACAGGTCGTATTTGGCGGGATCGGCGAACGCCGACGACATATTGTCGCCCACACTGGCGCAGCCGGCGAGCCCGGCTGCCAGCACAAGCAGCCCCAGCCCGACAAGGCTTCGAGAAAACGGCTGGCGATGGGACATCAATGCGAACATCGGACCTTCATAAGCGGGCAACGTTGAGATTGCCTAAAGCAGGACCAGATGTCCGCATTGAGGCTTTGCCAATGCCGGCGCACTCGCTTAAACGAAGGGCGCGTTTCCGGGGCGGATTATCCCAATTCCACTTCGCCGGCAAACGCGCTAAGTACTTGATCTTCTGGCTAAAGCGGACGTGGCGGAATTGGTAGACGCAAGGGACTTAAAATCCCTCGATGGCAACGTCGTGTGGGTTCGAGTCCCACCGCCCGCACCACGCTTCGCCCTGGCGGGCTACGCGTGGCACGGCCACGCGGAGGCCGTCAGGGCGAAGCGTGTCCGGCGAAGCTTGAGCGAAGCGAAAGCGGAGACGGACCGGCACGGCAAAGGGCCGAAGCCAGCAGGCGAAGGCAGGCCTGTGGCCGCGAGCTACGGCTTGGCAGGCCACGCTGAGGACGTGGCGGGGGAGCGACAGTGCCGCAGACTAACGTGTTCGAAATGCGCCGGCTGGAGATGCTGAGCAACACCATCTTCGGCGTGGCCATGACGCTGCTTGCCTATGAC
>JBOHIT010000454.1:0-8966 GCA_050726155.1 Bradyrhizobium sp. | reverse complement strand
GAAGGGCGGCTGGCGCGGCATGCCGGAAGAGCAGGGATTTTTGCGCGACGTGCAGGCGAGCGCCTGCCAGCAGTTCAACACCGTATTGGCGCCGGGCTCCAACCGTCACCATGAGGACCACATCCACGTCGATCTGATGCGCCGCTCCAGCGGGCGGCTGATCTGCCAGCCCGCCGCAGTGTCCGGCGACCAGGTCGCGGCTCGGGCCGGCGGCCGGAGCAATTCCTACGCCTCAACGCGCGAACCGTATGCGACGGGTTCGCTCGGTGGCAGCAGGGCGCGTCGGCCCTCGTCGAGCAAGGTCAACGAGGACGAGTTCGACGATCATTAGGTCGGGCGACTTGTCCGCCGTAGCTCAACGAGCGAAGGCGGATCCAGTATTCCAGAGACGTCAGTGATAGAACCCAGAAGCCGCGGCGTACTGGATACCCGCATGCGCGGGTATGACAGCTTCTGTCTGAGCTAGCGGTCGGTGCAATAATAAGTGCGCGGAATGACGCGATAGGCCGTGTAGCGATAATACGGCCGGTAGGCGTAACCGCGATAAAGCGCCGGCGGCACGTCATACCAGGCGCCGTCATAATAATTGTCGGCGGGCCCGTCGCTGCAGCGAAACGGCACCAGCCCGACCTCGCCGATCCGGCGCACGCCGATCTCGGGCGGCACATCCGGCCACAGCGCACGCGCCTGCGCCACCTCCGGCAGGACGACGGCAATCGCGGCCAGCGCCGCGGCAACAGTGAAAGCGTTCCTCATCTGCCAACCTCGCGATGACGGTTTGCTTGCGGCGATTGTCGCGCTCGAAGGCCGCGATGTCGAGATGGTTTTCTTCAGTTTGAAGGGTCGTCATTGCGAGCGAAGCGAAGCAATCCATCGTGCCGCATAGCAAGTATGGATTGCTTCGTCGCAAGTACTCCTCGCAATGACGTCGCGGGGTAACGGCGTTTGTCGAAAGCTACGCCGCCAGCTTCTCCAGCAAATCCCGCACCACGCCTTCCAGCAGATCGAGTTTGTAGCCCGTCATCGGCAACGGCTTGGCGCCCGAAACCGCAAGCTTGGCGGCCACCTCGATGTTCAGCGCGTTCGCCGCTTTGCCCTGCAGCGTGGCTTCCGCCGCCTTCAGCCGCAACGGCACCGGCGCGATGCCGCCGGCGGCCAGACGGATGAACTGGAACGCGCCGTCCTTCACGACCGCGCGGGCGCAGACTTCGGCCAGCGGCCATTCCGCATGGCTGCGGCTGATCGCGCGCTTGTAAAACGCGCGCTCGCCCTGCAGCGGCTTGGCCAGTTCGACGCCCCGGATCATCTCGCCGGGCTGCAGCGCATTGTCGGCGGCGCCGTTCGAGCCATCGCCGAGCAGCTCCGGGATCGACAGCCCGCTCCTGGTGTAGGTGATGACAGTCGCGTCATAGGCGAGCAGGGCGGCCGCCATGGTCGAGGGATGCGGCGCCACGCAGGGGCCGAGATCGAACGCGACGTGATAGAGATGATTGCCGCTGCGGGCGGGACAATCGGTGCCGCCCTTCTTCAGGCAGGCGATATGCGGATTGCGGTAGTACCAGCAGCGCGAACGCTGTGCGAGGTTGCCGCCGAGCGTGGCGAGATGACGGATCTGCGGCGTCGCCAGGCCCTGTGCGGACGCCACGATGCCGGGATAGGCGGCGGCGATGCGCGGGTCGGCGGCGATCGACGCGATGCTGGCATAGGCGCCGATGCGCAACGTGTCGTCGGCGCCCCAGTGCATGCCCGAAATATCGGAGGCGGCCACGATATCCATCAGCGGCCCCTTCGAGACGCCGCTGCGACGGCGTTCGGAGAGATCAGTGCCGGCGGCGCGGAATTCCGGTGCGGTGGTCACAGCTGGCTGGCTCATGCGACGGCCCTCCCTTTCAGTGCCGAGATCAGGCGGTCGGGCCGGATCGGCAACTCCATCGGGCGAATGCCGATGGCGTTGAAAATGGCATTGGCGACCGCAGGCGAGGTCGGCACGGTGGCGACCTCGCCGATGCCGACGCTGCCGCCGAGCACGTGATCGAAACCCGCTTCGTCGAAATGCACGTCGATGATGGGCGTGTCGGCAATGCCGGGAATGCGATAATCCTCCAGCCCGCCGCTCAAAGTTTCGCCGGTGCGCGCATCGATCTCGCGCGCTTCATAGAGCGCGTAGCCGATGCCCTGAATGACCGAGCCTGCCGCCTGGCTGCGCGCCAGCGCGGGTGCGGCCACCTTGCCGACCGCAATGCCGGTATGAACGTTGACGACGCGGACATGGCCAAGCCAGGTATCGACTTCGACCTCGATCACCTGCACGGAACTCGGCACGCCGGCGCCGATCGCGAGGTTGGAGAAGCGCCGCATCATGAAGCCGAAGATCCAGCCGAGAATGCCGACCTGCTTCAGCGGCGATTCAACGCCCGGCGCCATCTGCTTGCTGTCCTCCGGTCGCACGCTGGTAGCGGTGAGATCGGGGGAGGCCGCCAGCAATTCGCGCCACGGCGCATTGGAGCCCGGCGCCGGCTTTCGCTTTGCGTTGGTCTCGATCGCGGCCTTGAGCTTTTGAATCGCGAGCAGCGTCGGCGGCACCACCGAAGCGGTGGTGCGGCTGCCGCCCGAGCCCGGGCCTTCCGGCAATCTGGAATCGCCGATTCTTACCTCGACCTCGTGCGGCTCGAGGCCGAATTCGCGCGCCACCGTATTGGCGATCACGGTGCGGCTGCCGGTGCCGATATCCTGCGTGGCAGTGCTCGCGATCAGGCGTCCGCCCTTCACCGACACTTCGACCTTCGAGCCGGGCTGCCAGAGATAGAGCCAGTATCCGGTGGCGACGCCGACGCCGCGGCGGTAGCGGCCGCTCTGCAGTTCCGGTGATTTGCGGTTGCGCCACACATCGAGCCCGAGCGCCCAATCGTAAAGCCGCCGGCGGTTAGGGTCGTTATCCCAGCGCTTGCGCAGTTCGATCGGATCGACCTTCATCCGCAAGGCGGCTTCGTCGATCGCCTGTTCCACGGCGAACGCCATCGGCGGTCCGCCGGGCCCGCGAAACGCCGCCCCCGGCGGCAGGTTGCTGATGACGTCGAAATCGGCGAGCTCCTTGGCTTGCGCGGGATAGATCAGCCGCGCCAGTGCGGCGATGGTCGAGTTGGTCGCAGCGCCGGTGTCGGCGTAGGCCGTCAGCGACAGCGCCTTCAACTCGCCCGCTTCGGACGGCAGCAGCGCGATCTTGACCTCCGTCGCCGGCCGATAGCCGGTCACCGAAAGTTCTTCGTGGCGGTCGTAGACGATGCGGACCGGCGCCTTGGCGGCGCGCGCCAGATCGATCGCGGTTGTGGTCTCGACGCCGAGGCTGGCTTTCGAGCCGAAGCCGCCGCCGACATGGTCGGCGACGATGCGGACCTTGTCGTGGTCGAGCTTGTAGCGCTTGGCGATCAGCTCCATCAGATGAAACACGCTTTGCGTCGAGACGTGCACGGTGAGGACGTCGCCTTCGAATTGGGCGACGGCGGCGTGCGGTTCGAGGCAGGTGTGCGACTGCGTGCCGGTGCGAAACACGCCTTCGACCAGCAGCGGATCCTTTGCCTGGCGCGCGCCTTCGACCCAGTTCCGAACGTTCTTCGGCTTCTGCGAAAACGCCGCCGATGGTCCGCGGATATTTCCTTTCCACGGCGCCGGCGATCCGCCGCCTTCGGAAACGTTGCCGGCCTTCTTGCGGTCCGCTTTTTCGAACACGATTGGCGCATTCGGCTTGCGGGCTTCATCCAGTCCGATCACCGACGGCAGTCGTTCACTCGATAGCTTGATCGCGGCGATCGCCGCCAGCGCGGTCTTGCGGTCTTTCGCGGCGACGGCGGCGATGGGCTGGCCGACAAAGCGGACGATGCGGTCCTCGGCGAGCAGCGAGATCGCGGCGCTGACGCCCGGCAATGCCAATGCCGGCGCCAGATCGAGCTCGCCGATCCGGGCGTGGGCGTCCTGCGAGCGCAGGATGATGCCTTCGAGCTGGCCGTCATGCCTGATATCGACGGTGTATTTCGCCGACCCGGTCACCTTGTCGCGCGCCTCGAGGCGAGGGGCGGTGACGTCGCCGCCGTCGAACTGGCCGCTGCAGGCCGCGGCCACCGCGCTGAAAATGCCGTCATAGGCACCGCACCGGCACAGATGCCCCGACAGCGCTGCACCGATTTCCTCGCGTGACGGGGTTGCCGTTCCCTTTGCCGCACGCCAGCGGTCGTGAAACGCCACGGCTTCGACGATGAAGCCCGGCGTGCAGAAGCCGCATTGCAGCGCGTCGTGCATCATGAAGGCCTTCTGCACCGGGTGCAGTCTTTCGGCGCCGATGCCTTCGACGGTGGTGACCGTCTTGTCCATCGCCGCGCGCGCGGGCATCAGGCAACTCGCCACCGGCGCGCCGTCCACCAGCACCGTGCAGGCGCCGCAGACGCCGGCGCCGCAGACCAGCTTGGTGCCGGTGAGGTCGAGATCGTTCCTGACCACATCGATCAGCATGGCGTCGAGGTCGTCGGGCAGGGGTGCGACACGGCCGTTGATCGTCATCGTACTCATCTGCGATCTCCTGATGTGCGGGCGGTTTTGCTGGCGACAGGTTTTCTTGCGGCGGCTTTTGCGACAGATTTCTTGGGACGCGGCTTAGGCGACGTGCTCACGGCGCCGGCTACCAGCGTGCGCACCATGATGCCGAAATCCCGCAGGAAGGCGTCGGCGGGCTGCATCGCCGGATAGGCGGATTTGGTGCCGTTGAAGGCCATCTCGACGCAGCGCGCGAAGTCGGGCGCGGTCATATCGTTCAGAGCGAGGTGCTGCTTGCGGCAGACGCGTTCGATCGTGGACGTCAGCTGCGCGGCATAGCGGGCGGCATATTTCTGGTAGATATCGCGGGCCTGCAGCAGATGTTCGGAGAACAGCTCTTCGATGTGTGGCGAGCCCTCGAGCGGCGCGATCAACTGCCCGATCCGGGCGGTGATTTCGGCAATCAGGGTGTCGGCGAGACTGCCGCCGGCCTTTTCCGTGGCTTCGCCCGCCGCGATTTCGGCGGCCAGCGCATTCTCATGCAGCCGCTCGATCACGGCACGGAACAGTTCTTCCTTTGATTTGAAGTGATGGTAGAGCGCCTGCCGCGTCAGCCCGGCCGCTTCCGCCGCCTGTTCGATCGACGAACGCCGGAACCCCTGCCGGCGAAACACCAGCATGGCGGCATCGAGAATGCGGTCGCGCGGCTTCATTTGACGATTTTGACAAATTGAGATGAAATGTCAAATGACGGATTTGTGTTAGGATACCCGAACGGGACGTTGAGTGCGGCGCTCACAGGAGTGAGGTCATGAACTCGGGTCGGATTGTGGGCCTCGTTGGGCTGGGGGTCGTCGGCCTGACGGTGGCGGCCGTTTTGGTGCAGCCGCCGGCATGGCTGGTGCTGCTGCTGGGCTCGATGGCGCTGGCTTTGCTGTATACCGTCGCACGGTTGAATTCACGCTTCGATCCGTTGGACCAGCGCTTCGGCAGTTGCATCCCGCCGATCAACTGGCCGCCGCGAGACCGGAAATAGGTCGCGTACCGCGTCACCTGCGTCCGAAAATTCCGCCCACCACGCCGCCCACGACACCGCCGATCACGCCGACCGGGCCGCCACCCCCGCCACGACGACGGGCGCGACGATCGTTACCGGATCTGTCGTTGCCGCGGATGCTGGCGTTCGCCGTCGAGACCGACTCGGTCAGCAGTGCCTGATGCTGCAGCGTATTGAGGAAGCCGGTCTGGGGATACTCGCGCGCCGCCTGCCAGCGGGTGATGACGGCGCGGGTCGATGCGTCGAATCTTCCGCTGGCCCTGGTGTCGAAGCCAAGTTTGGTCAGCCGGCGCTGCACATCGCGGCGCTTTCGCTTGTCGAGGCCGATCTGGTCCTCGGTTGCCTGCGTTGCTTCGTCGGTGAGGATCGCGGGATCAGTGGATGCCGACAGCTCGCGGGTGTCGGTGCTGGGGCCGGCATTGGCAGAATTTGCGCTGGCGAGAATTGCGAGCACCGACAATGCGAGGATCAAGAGACGCATGGGCTGTTCTTCCCTGATCTCAGTCTCTCAATGATCTGGCTTTGAGAAGCTGGGCCTGCTCCAGGACAGCGCCGGCAAACCGAACCCGCCGGCGGTATTTGAATCAACTTCCGTTTGGTCGCTGGGTAACCGTTGGCCGGATGACTTGTTCCACAGCGCACGTCGATTGTTGTACCGCATTGCACGCGACGATGGCCGTCGCGGCGGTGATTGGTGCGAACAGATGGCGCCTCCCGCCCTAGATGAACTTGATCCCGATCAGGTCGCCCTTTTTCCAGGCGACCTTGCAGGCCCGTCCGGGGGATGCCCGGTCGAACTTCAGATGGAAGTGCGGCTTGACGAATTGGGCGTCTTCGACCCGCAACCGCGCGCCGCCTTCGGATATATCGACGACGGTGCATTGCCGCGCGGCAAAACTGCCATCGATGGTCATCCATGCCGGCTGGTTGGTTCGTCGGCGCGAGGGGCGAGACTTTCGACCGAAAATGGCCATGGTGAATTCCTCCCGCCGATCAAACGCGGCGAGGAGTTCGTTGGTTGCGGATGTGGACAATTTGAACGAACGCGCGAAAGCGGCGCGGCTCTCTTTGGTTTCGATATCGTCAGCGCTGCGCAGCCAGTGGCGGCTTCGGGAACAAAACTGCCCTTCGCGCCTTGTGATGGAGCTTCAGCACGGCGAAGCGTCAGAGGATGGGAAAATGAGGGCAATCGACCGCGTCATGGCAGCCTATAGCCGAACCCATCAATTGACGGAGGAGCAGGCGAGGCTGGTTCGTCAGGAACTGTCCGCCTTTATCGAGGAATTGCTCGCGGGCAAGAACCTGAACGAGCGCGACTGGCCCGTGAAGCCCGAACGGGCTGCGCCTTAAGCTTGGTTCGCGATCAAATCGCGCAACTGACCGATCATCTTCTGTGCCTCGAACGGCTTGCCGAAGAACCGGCTATCCGATGGCAGCGCGTTCTGATCCAGTTGCACACGACCTGACACCACCACGATCTTGATCGGTGGCCAGCGATTGCGCACCGCGTGTGCGAGTTTCAGTCCGTCCATCGATCCCGGCATGTTCACGTCAGTGAACAGCAGCGCGATGTCCGAGCGGTTTTCCAGGATGGCAATGGCTTCGTCGGCATTCCGCGCCTCGATCGCGGTAAAGCCGGCTTCCTCGACGATATCAAGCGCATGCAGGCGAAGGATCGCTTCGTCCTCGACAACGAGAACGGCGAAAGGCCGTCCGGTTTCTGGCAGGGGCATGTGCAATTATTTCTGTTGTTCGGCGGCTTCGGTCAGATCGCTCAGTGTGGCCTCGAAGCTGCAGACGACGCCCCCGGGCAGATATTCGACTTTGACTGACGTGCCAAAGTCCGACGACAAGGTGCTTTCGATCAGGCGCGAACCAAATCCGCGCCGGGATGGCGCCGAGACGAGAGGGCCGCCGCGCTCCCGCCAGGCAAAGTTCAGCATCAGGCCAGCTTCGGATGCGCGACAATCCCAGCTTACGTCGATCGTTCCCTCGGCGGCCGACAGCGCTCCGTATTTGGTTGCGTTGGTCGCAAGCTCATGAAGCGCAAGCGATAGCGATAGCGCCTGTTTCGCGGACAGGTCGACTGCCGGGCCTCCGGTGCGGATGCGTCCCTCTCCGGTTCGATATGGCCCGAGTGCCCCATCGACCACGACCGAGATCGGAGCGCTCGCCCAGCTCGACGATATCAGCACGTCGTGCGCCTGATTGAGCGCGCGGAGCCGGGCGTCGAATATCGTTCGTGCATCTTCCTTGGTGGCCGCCGTCCGAAACGTCTGGTTGGCGATCGCGCTTACCATCGCCATCGTATTCTTCATACGATGCTCGAGTTCACGGGCAAGAAGCTGCTGTTGCGCTTCCGCGGCCTTGCGGTCGTCGATGTCGGTGTTGGTCCCGATCCAGCGCGTGATCGTGCCGGTGGTGTTCCTGATCGGCAATGCGCGGGCGATATGCCAGCGCCAGGCACCATCATGTTGTCGCAGGCGAAACTCGACCTGATACTGCTTGCCGGCCTCGCGGGCCTTGGCCCAACTGCCCGCCGCAGGCCCGATGTCGTCGGCATGGACCATTTGCGCCCACCCCGAGCCGGCCAGCTCTTCAAATTTGAGACCGCTATAGGCAAACACTTGGTCGTTGAACCAGTCGAGTTGTCCGTCTGGCGTCGCCGACCACACCTGGTTAGGCATCGCCTGCGCGTAGGTTTTGAAACGCGCCTCGCTCTCTCTAACGGCGGCGTCCGCCAAACGGGATTCGGTGATGTCGCGTGAGACGGATAGCAGCCGGTCCGGCCTGCCTTCGGAATCGCGGATCAGCGTAACCGTGACGTCCCACCATTTCGGCGTACCGGCCATCGTCGTCGCAAAACCCTGGAAATGACCGGTCTTGCCGTCGAGGGCCGCGGCCACCGCCGCCTTGGCGTCGATGTTGCCCTTGTCCTGCCAGAAGTCCGGCCATGGGCAGCCCTTGATGGCGCCGAAATCGCTGACCTCCATGATCCGCTGGCCACCCTCGGTCATGTAGATGAGGTTGGCGTCGAGATCGAGAATCTTGATGCAGTCGCCCGAGGAGGCAAGCAGCGTTCGCAACAATGAATGGGATCGGAAACCGGTACGGATGATTGATACATTAAAAACCTGAATGATAGGCAGCCCTCACCTGCGAGCGTGGACCATCGCTACTATACGGAAGAGATGACGCCGTTGGGTCCAAATAGTTTCACGGGCAAAGCCGTTTTTTGGAAAATTAGCCGGATTTCGGTCCGTTGCCCGACGGGCAAATCAATTCTGATTTACGGAAATGGTGTCAAGCCCCGAAACCAAAAATATTTCGCTTTATCAGAATCCAGATCAATGGCAGATATTGTCCGTCCCGCCCGACCAGAGGG
>JBOHIT010000453.1:0-2039 GCA_050726155.1 Bradyrhizobium sp. | reverse complement strand
CATCGGATCAGCTCGTACCCGTAGCTGCGGCCGAGTGCGCTGATCTCCGCGCGGATATCAGGGATCGTCAGCACCGCCGACAGGAATTTCGGACGGCGCACAAAGGTGCCGGCCCGCCGCCGCCGCTCGATCAGATCCGCCTGCGCCAGTTCCGACAGCGCCTTGCTCACGGTCATCCGCGAGCAGCCATAGCGCGCCATCAGTTCGTGTTCGAACGGGATCCGATGGCCCGGCGGCCATTCGCCGGTCAGGATGCGGCGCTCGATGTCGAGCCGGATCTGCTTGTACAACGTCGGCTTGTCGGTGGTCCGCGCCTTATCGCGATCGATCGAGAGGCTCATGCGACGAGCCTGCGCACAGCCGCGTTGAATGTGTCACGCGCTTTCCGGCGAAGCCGGTGATGCCCGCCCTCGACGACCTTGTTTCCGCCCGCCCACACACAATCGATGGCGCCCGTGTTGGCCGCAAAAATCCAGCCGTCAAGCACGGCATCCCCGCGCCGCCCGGCAAGCGACGGATGCGCGGTATCGAGGGTAACGAAATCGGCGCGCGCGCCGGCCTGAACTCCTGCGGTCGGCTGCCCAAGCGCCTGAGCACCGCCGGCCAGCGCGGCGTCGAACAGCGCACGGCCGGTCGAGATGCCGGAACCGCCTGACAACACATTGCGCGCGCGATGCTTGAGCCGCTGGCCGTATTCGAGTTGACGGAGTTCGTCGGCCACGCCGACCAGCACATTGGAGTCGGTGCCGACGCCGAACCGGCCGCCGGCATCGAGGAATTCGCGGGCGGGAAAAATGCCGTCGCCGAGGCTCGCTTCGGTCATCGGGCAGAGGCCCGCGACGGCGCCGCTGTTGGCAAGTGCAGCGATCTCCGTCGCGGTGGTGTGGGTCGCATGGATCACGCACCAGCGCTGATCGACAGGGGCATTTTCGAGCAGCCACTCAACTGGCCGCTGGCCCGACCAGGCGATGCATTCTTCGACTTCCCGGGTCTGTTCGGCGGCGTGGATGTGAACCGGCCCGCCATCGGCCAAGGGTGCGATGGCCGCCAATTCGCCCGGCGTCACCGCCCGCAGGCTGTGTGGCGCGATGCCGATATTGGCCCCGGGCAACCCGCGGACGGCGATCTCCGTGGCGGCAACCAGCTTTTCAAATTGGTCGACCGAGCAGATGAAGCGGCGTTGGCCGGGATGAGGTGAGGCGCCGCCAAACGAGCTGTGCGCGTAGAAACACGGCAGCAACGTGAGCCCGATGCCAGAGAACTCGGCGGCTCGCACAATTCGCGTCGCCATCTCGGCAGGATTGGAATAGGGCGTGCCGTCATGGCCATGATGGAGATAGTGGAATTCCCCGACGCGCGTAAATCCCTGCTCGAGCATCTCGACATAGAGCAGCATTGCGACGGCTTCGACATCTTCGGGCGTCATATCAAGCGCGAAGCGATACATCGTCTCGCGCCAGGTCCAGAACGTATCCGCTCTGTTGCCACGCATTTCGGCAAGCCCCGCCATGCCACGCTGGAACGCATGGCTATGCAGGCTCGCTATTCCGGAGACGGCAAGTTGGTGGCGTTCAGCGTCGGCTGCCGGTGCCGCCCCGGCCGTAACCCTGGTGATGATCCCGCCGGTCACGACCACCTGCACGTCATCAGCCCACCCCGACGGGAGCAGCGCTGACGCGAAATGCAGAGTGGACATGTTTTCCAAACCGGCTGGACAGAAGACCAGCACGATAATATGTATAGACATATAGCCCCGTCAAGCTTCTGTCGCCGAGGGAAGGCTGCATGGCCGAGCGCTTTGATCGAATTTGGCATAATGCCCGGCTCGCCACGGTCCGGAGGGATCTGCCCGACCTCGGCGTGATCGAGCAGGGCGTGATCGCGGCGCGGGATGGCCGCATCGTCTTCGCGGGCGCGCGTTCCGACTTTCCGTCGGACGCCGATGCGGCTGAGCGGATCGACTGCGCGGGGCGGTGGATCACGCCCGGATTGATCGATTGTCATACCCATCTGGTGTTCGGCGGCAACCGCGCGCACGA
>JBOHIT010000452.1:0-4563 GCA_050726155.1 Bradyrhizobium sp. | reverse complement strand
GTGCTCGGCGGCATGGGCTCGCAGCTCGGCGTGGCGCTGGCGGCGCTGGCGATGATCGGCGGCTTCGAACTGTTCCGCGGCCTCGACCAGTACCGCATGCTGGTGTTCGGCATGGCGATGGTGCTGTTGATGATCTGGCGCCCGCGCGGCCTGATTGGTCATCGCGCGCCGACCGTGTTCCTGGAACGCAACCAGGCGATCTCGTCCGACCTCGTCAAGGAGGGGCACGGATGAGCGACGACCACATCCTTGCTGTCGATCATCTGTCGATGCGCTTCGGCGGCATCGTCGCTGTCAACGATCTCTCCTTCGGCGCCGAACGGCGCAAGATCACCGCGCTGATCGGGCCGAACGGTGCCGGCAAGACCACCGTGTTCAACTGCATCACCGGCTTCTACAAGCCGACATCAGGCGCGATGCGGCTCACGCATGATGACGGCCACAGGATCCAGCTCGAAGCGCTCAACGACTTCCGGATTTCCAAACAGGCGAAGGTCGCGCGAACCTTCCAGAACATCCGCCTGTTCCCCGGCATGACGGCGCTGGAGAATCTGATGGTGGCGCAGCACAATGCGCTGATGCGCGCCTCCGGCCTCACGCTGCTCGGGCTGATCGGCGCGCCGTCCTGGCGCGTCGCGGAGAAAAGGGCGATCGACCTGGCGCGGACCTGGCTGGAACGCATCGGCCTGTTGGACCGCGCCGACGATGCCGCCGGCAATCTTCCGTACGGCGATCAGCGCCGCCTCGAAATCGCGCGCGCAATGTGCACCGAACCGGCGCTGCTCTGCCTCGATGAGCCGGCCGCCGGGTTGAACGCGCGGGAAAGCGCGGCGTTAAGCGAATTGTTGCTCTCGATCCGCGCCGGTCAGGGCACGTCGATCCTCTTGATCGAACATGACATGTCGGTGGTGATGGAAATCTCCGACCACGTTGTCGTGATGGACTACGGCGTCAAGATCGCCGAAGGCACGCCGCAGCATGTCCGCGACGATCCGAAGGTGATCGCGGCCTATCTCGGCGCCGACGAGGAGGAAGCGATTGCCGTGATGGAGAGCGGAACGTGACCGCATCCGCCAAAACGCCGCTGCTCGCGATCCGGTCCCTGCGCGCCGCCTACGGCAAGATCGAGGCGCTGAAGGGCGTCGATCTCGAGATCAATGCCGGCGAGATCGTCGCCTTGATCGGCGCCAATGGCGCCGGCAAATCGACCCTGATGATGACGGTATTCGGCCGGCCCCGCGCCCGCTCGGGCCAGATCGAGTTTGACGGCGAGGACATCACCGGCGTGCCGACGCACGAGATCGCGCGGCTGCGCATCGCCCAGTCTCCCGAAGGCCGCCGGATTTTCCCGCGCATGAGCGTCGCGGAAAACCTGCAGATGGGCGCGGACGCTACCGACACCAGCGAAGCCGACCGCGCAACCGGCCTGGAACGCATCTTCGCGCTGTTCCCGCGGCTCAAGGAACGCATGACCCAGCGCGGCGGCACCCTTTCGGGCGGCGAACAGCAGATGCTGGCGATCGGCCGCGCCCTGATGAGCCGGCCGCGCCTCTTGATGCTGGACGAACCGTCGCTCGGCCTCGCACCCCTGATCGCACGACAGATTTTTGACGCGATCCGGACCCTGAACCGGCAGGACGGCCTGACCGTGCTGATCGTCGAGCAGAACGCCAATCACGCGCTGAAACTCGCCCATCGCGGCTATGTCATGGTCAATGGCCTGATCACGCTCTCCGGCACCGGCAGCGAATTGCTGCAGCGCCCGGAAATCCGCGCCGCCTATCTGGAAGGCGGCCGGCGGCACTGACGCTCAGGCGGCGCTTTCTCCCCGGGTCGTCCCGGCCTGGTGCGCAATCGCGCACGGGGGCCAGGATCCCTACCGCGTGATCTGACTATTTTTGCGCTGAAGTTTGACGCTTCGCACCCAACCAAAGCCTGTGGTTATGGGTCCCGGCCTTCGCCGGGACGACATCGATCTGCGGCAAGATGCTGCGAACGGACCGTGGGTTTGCCCGAAATTTGCCGATGACTTCGCCGCAAAATCAGCCGACAATGGCCCCGGTTTGCGTACCCGGCCCGCCGGGTGCGTCCCGTAGCGACTATCCCCCGCGAGGACACTCATGAAATCACTGAAACTCATCGGCCTGGCATTGGGCGCATCGTTCGCGCTATCGACGGCAGCGCTTGCGCAGGACATCACCATCGCAGTTGCGGGCCCGATGACGGGCTCGGAATCCGCATTCGGCCGGCAGATGAAGAATGGCGCCGAACAGGCGGTGGCGGACCTCAACGCCGCCGGCGGCGTCATGGGCAAGAAACTGGCACTGCAGGTCGGTGACGATGCCTGCGATCCCAAGCAGGCGCGCTCGGTGGCGGAAAAGTTTGCCGGCGCAAAGATCCCGTTCGTCGCCGGACATTTCTGTTCGTCGTCGTCGATCCCGGCCTCCGAAGCCTATGCCGACGGCAACGTTCTGCAGATTACGCCTGCCTCGACCAATCCGCTGTTCACCGAGCGCAAGCTCTGGAACGTGGCGCGGGTCTGCGGCCGTGACGATCAGCAGGGCCTGGTCGCCGCCGAATTCATCGCCAAGAACTACAAGGGCAAGAACGTCGCCATCCTCAACGACAAGACCACCTACGGCAAGGGTCTCGCCGACGAGACCAAGAAGGCGCTCAACAAGGCCGGCGTCACCGAGAAGATGTTCGAATCCTACAACAAGGGCGACAAGGATTTTAACGCCATCGTGTCGCGCCTGAAGCGCGACAATATCGATCTCGTCTATGTCGGCGGTTACCATCAGGAGGCAGGCCTGATCCTGCGCCAGATGCGCGACCAGGGCCTGAAGACGGTGCTGATGGCGGGCGACGCCATGAACGACAAGGAGTTCGCCTCCATCACCGGTCCGGCGGCGGAAGGCACCCTGTTCACCTTCGGTCCCGACCCGCGCAACAAGGCGACCGCCAAGGCGATCGTCGACAAGTTCAAGGCCAAGAACATCGATCCCGAAGGCTACACCCTCTACACCTACGCCGCGATGCAGGTCTGGTCGAAGGCGGTGGCGAAGGTCGGTTCGACCGATCCGAAGAAGGTGATGGAAGCCATCAAGGCCGGCGAGTGGGACACCGTGCTCGGCAAGATGAGCTTCGACGCCAAGGGCGACATCAAGCAACTCGACTACGTCGTCTACAAGTGGGACGCCAAGGGTAACTACGCCGAGATCAATCCGAAGGGTTCTTGATCAAGGGTTCATAACCCCTCACCGCTTTCAAATACGCAACGAAAACGCCCCGGTTTGCCGGGGCGTTTTTGTTTGACGATTTGCCATGCGGCGCGAGCCGGAAGGCCACAATGGTTAACGGCCCTGCGGTGGATGGAACTTTTTTCCGGGATCAATGGAACCAAAAGGCTCCGACTGTTTTGAGACAGTTCGGGCTGGGTTCCATGTCTTTGATTTTGCTGCATCACCTGCTGTTCCACCTGCAACTGTGATTGGACGGCACGGCTATATGGCGCAAGATCGCATCCAGCCTCCAGATTCGCGCACGTCCCGTTGAGGAGACAGCATGAGTGATCTTTCCCCTGGCGCATCACCCCAGGTCCGCCGCGTCTCGAAGGCCAAGCCGCCGATCAACGGAACGCCCGACCCGATGCAGGATCTTCTGCACGCGCTGCAGGCGATGCGGGCCGGCGACTTTTCAGTACGGATGACCGGCGATCATCTCGGCATCGAAGGCAAGATCGCCGACACCTTCAACGAGATCGTCGCCGCCAATCAGCGGATGGCGCAGCAACTGGAACGGGTCGGACAGGTCGTCGGCCGCGAGGGAAAAACCCGGCAGCGCGTCAAGTTCGATCTCTCGAGCGGTTCATGGGCGGACATGGAGGGATCGGTCAACACCCTGATCGACGATCTGCTGTGGCCGACGCGCGAAGTGACCCGCGCCGTCGCCGCCGTGGCGCAGGGCGACTTGCTGCAGACCGTGCAGCTCGATGTCGATGGCCGCCCGCTCGGCGGAGAATTCCTGCAGTCCGCCAACATCGTCAACACGATGATCAAGCAGCTTTCCGTGTTCACCTCGGAAGTGACGCGCGTGGCGCGCGAGGTCGGCACCGAGGGCAAGCTCGGCGGTCAGGCCCAGGTGCCTGAGGTGACCGGCGTCTGGAAGGATTTGACCGAGAGCGTCAACTCGATGGCCAACAACCTCACCGGCCAGGTCCGCAACATCGCCGAAGTCACCATCGCGGTCGCCAATGGCGACTTGTCCAAGAAGATCACGGTCGACGTCCGCGGCGAGATCCTGCAGCTCAAGGAAGCCATCAACACGATGGTCGACCAGCTGCGCTCGTTCGCTTCCGAAGTGACACGCGTGGCGCGCGAAGTCGGCACCGACGGCAAGCTCGGCGGTCAGGCGATCGTGCCCGGCGTCGCCGGTACCTGGAAGGATCTCACCGACTCCGTGAACGCGATGTGCGGCAACCTCACCGCACAGGTCCGCAACATCGCCAACGTGACGACCGCGGTGGCCCGCGGCGACCTTTCGCGCAAGATCACGGTGGACGTC
>JBOHIT010000451.1:0-8339 GCA_050726155.1 Bradyrhizobium sp. | reverse complement strand
GATGAAAGACGGTGATCGACGACTGCCTTAACTCACGACATCCGGTGGTTATGGGTCCCGGCCTTCGCCGGGACGACGGGGTTGTTGTGATCAGCGGCTATCTCACGCCTGCTCCAGCGCCGCCTCGAAATCCTCGATCAGATCATCCGCATGCTCGAGCCCGGCGGAGAAGCGAATAAAGCCTTCGCTGATGCCGAGTTCGGCGCGCGCCTCCGGCGTCAGCCGCTGATGCGTCGTGGTCGCCGGATGGGTGACGAGGCTCTTGGCATCGCCGAGATTGTTCGAGATCCGCGAGATCTGCAGCGCGTTGAGGCAGCGGAACGCGCCGGCCTTGCCGCCCTTGACCTCGAAGCCGATCAGGGTCGAGCCGGCGCGCATCTGCCGCTTCACGAGCTCCGCCTGCGGATGATCGGCGCGGCCGGGATAGATCAGCCGCGAGATCTTCGGATGCTTGGCGAGCACGTCGGCAATCTTGCCCGCGGTCTCGGTCTGCGCCCGCACCCGCACCGCCAGCGTCTCCAGGCCCTTGAGCAGCACCCAGGCGTTGAACGGCGACATCGACGGGCCGGTCTGGCGCATGAAATTATGGATGTGCTCGGCGATGAAGGCTTCCGACGACAGGATGATGCCGCCGAGGCAGCGGCCCTGGCCGTCGATGTGTTTGGTCGCGGAATAGACCACCACGTCGGCGCCGAGCGTCAGCGGGCTCTGCCAGATCGGAGTGGCGAACACATTGTCGACGATCAGCCGCGCGCCACCCTTGTGCGCGATCTCGGCGATCGATGAAATATCCAGCACGTCGAGCGTCGGATTGGTCGGGCTCTCGAGGAAGCAGGTCTTGGTGTTCGGCTGCATGGCCTTCCGCCACTGGTCGAGATCGAGGCCATCGACCAGCGTGGACTGGATGCCGTAACGCGGCAGCAGATCTTCCACCACGTAGCGGCAGGAGCCGAACATCGCCTTCGCCGCCACCACGTGGTCGCCGGATTTCAACGGCGCCAGGATCGCGGTGGTCACTGCTGCCATCCCGGTTGCGGTGGCGCGCGCGGCTTCCGCGCCTTCGAGCTCGATCATGCGGCGCTCGAACATCGAGATGTTGGGATTGGAAAAGCGCGAGTAGAGAAAGCCCGGATCTTCGCCCTTGAACCGCGCCTCGCATTGTTCGGCGGTGTCGTAGATGAACCCCTGGGTCAGGAACAACGCCTCGGACGTCTCGCCGTATTGCGAGCGCAGGGCGCCGGAATGAACCAGCCTGGTTTCTGGACGATAGCGGGTGGTAGCCTTAGCCTCAGACATGTGACCTCCGTCGTGACCACCTTGAAAATGGTCACAAAAAACCGGCCTGGAAAAATTTCCACAGGCCGGGATCACACGTGTCCCCGGCCTGTTTAGCGACTTATTTAACGTGGCTGCAAGCCGGCCGGCTCAAATCACCACGGGATAAGTCATGCTGATATTCCCTCCCGCCCTTTTCGTCAAGGCGGCCATCGGATAACCCGTAAATGCCCATATTTATGAGGTTTGGATGGCATTCGGGTCATCCTCCCGGGCCCCCTTCGAGGACCGCGCCGTGCCGTTCACGCTTCCGCCCGACGCCAACGGAATTCTGCCCGACCGCATGATTGCGGCGATGGCGGATGCGGGCCTGATCTTGCCGGCCTATCCCTTTGTCGAGAGCCAGATCCAGCCCGCGAGCCTCGATCTGCGGCTCGGCGATATCGCCTACCGGGTGCGCGCGAGCTTCCTGCCCGGTCCGGGTGCCACCGTCGCCGAGCGCATCGATGAACTCAAGCTGCACGAGATCGACCTCACCGACGGGGCGGTGCTGGAAACCAACTGCGTCTACATCGTGCCGCTCTTGGAGAGCCTCGCGCTGCCGCCGGAGATCGTCGCCGCGGCCAATCCGAAAAGCTCGACCGGGCGGCTCGACGTATTCACGCGCGTGATCGCCGACGGCACGCGCCGCTTCGACATGATCGGCGCCGGCTATCACGGCCCGCTCTACGCCGAGATCAGCCCGAAGACGTTTCCGGTGCTGCTGCGCGAGGGATCGCGGCTCTCTCAAGTGCGCTTCCGTACCGGCGATGCCATCCTCAACGCCGACGAGCTCGACGCGCTGCATGAGGCCGAGCGTCTGGTCGATATCGACGACGCCGATCTCGCCAATGGCGTCGCACTCAGCGTCGATCTCTCGGGCGAGAGCGCCAATGGCTTTGTCGGCTATCGCGCCAAGCGCCACACCGGCGTGGTCGATGTCGATCGCCGCGGCGGCTATGCGGTCGATGAGTTCTGGGAGCCGATCGCAGCCCGCCCGGACGGCAGCCTGATCCTCGATCCCGGTGAGTTCTACATCCTCGCCTCCAAGGAAGCCGTGCAGATTCCGCCGGATTACGCCGCCGAGATGGTTCCGTTCGATCCGCTGGTCGGGGAATTCCGGGTGCATTATGCCGGATTCTTCGATCCCGGCTTCGGCTATGCCGGCGCCGGCGGGCAGGGCTCGCGCGCGGTGCTGGAAGTACGCTCGCGCGAAGTGCCGTTCATTCTCGAGCACGGCCAGATCGTCGGCCGTCTCGTTTACGAGAAGATGCTGGCGCGGCCCGACGCCATGTACGGCCAGCGCATCGGCTCGAACTATCAGGCCCAGGGCCTGAAACTCTCCAAGCATTTCCGGGTGTAAGATAATTCCGTAGCGCGGATGAAGCTGCGCCATGGATTGCTTCGCTGGCGCTCGCAATGACGGCTGATATATGCTCGTCGCCAACAACGAACGAGGGCGGGAGCGAACATGTCCGGAGACCAGGCAGCGCAGGAAGCGCAGTGGGCAAAATGGCGCAGCGTCGCCGATCTCTACCACGCGTTTTTCACCGGCCTCATCCTCACCGTCGTCTCCCGGCGCGGCACGGCGGACGCGGCGGAATTCGTGTTCCGGGTGTTTCGCCGCCAGCAGCAGGAGCGTTTCCTGCCGGGATTGGAGAAACTCGGCCTCAGTCATCTGCCGCCCGCGGTCGCGGCGGCGCAGTATCACTATCTCTCGAACTGGATCGGCGGCGTCCATGTCGAATACATGTACGAGACCGACCGCAAAGCCTGGATCCGCTATCCGCCGCCGCGCTGGATCTGGCGTGGTACGGCGATCTGCGGCGTGCCCGGCGAAGTCTCGCGCGCGATGCTGCGGGGATGGCACGGCAATAACGGCGTGGCGCTGGGCAATCTCAATCTCGGTTTCGTCTGCACCAAGCAGAGTGTCGACGGACAAGACGGCCTGGAAGGTTATTACTGCGAATACGATCATCCGCTCGATCTCGATGCGCGGATGGTGTTCGCACGGCATCTGGAAGCGCCGCTGTTTGATCCCGCCACCGCGCCGGCGTTGCCGGTCGCCAGTTGGCCAAAGCCGCGGCTGGAAAAGGCCTATCGCAACTACGCGATGGAGTATGTGAAGACCGCCGCCCCCGTGATGGTGCAATGCTTCGGCCCGGAGGATGCCCGATATTTGTTGCACCTCACCGGCAAGCTGATCGGCATGCAATATTTCGACGAGATCGCGCAAAGCCTCGGGGCGAGCCGCGGCGGCGCCAGGGAGTTTGCCGACTTCCTGCGCGCGTTGTTCGCAGCGCAGGACGACACGGTCGAGATCAGCGAATCCCACGGTGCGTTCGAAATCCGGCAGCAGAGCTGGAAGCTAATGGCCGATGTCGGCGATTATCACCCGGCCTGCGCCAGCGTCCTGCAGGGATTGTTCGAGGGTCTCGCCGCCGGCTGCGGTCGTCATATCCCGATGCATTTGCAGCCGCCGGCGGGTGGAAGGGCGCCGTTCGTCTGGTCGGTTGGCTAAAAGCTGGGCTCGCCTGCAATCGCGCAGGCCCCCATTGCGTGCCGCGCACGCGGAATCAACCCTTGCCGTGCTAGGAAACGGCATGGCGCGGCTGGATTGGCGCCCAAAATATCGATTTGCGCGCGGTGGAATTTGCCTTCGCGCGCGGGAGCAGAAATGTCCGATATCGGCGTTGCCGAAATTCCCGTCGATGAGGAAGAGCGTCCGCTGCCGCCACCGCCGGCCCCGGTAAAGAACGCGCTGGTCGACGGACCGATCCTGCGCACGCTGCTGTCGCTGGCCTGGCCCAATATCATGGCGTTCAGCGCCGGCACCTGCGTGGTGATCGCCGAAACTTCCTATATCGGCCGTCTCGGGGTCGAGTCGCTCGCCGCCATAGCGCTGGTGTTTCCCTGCGTGATGTTGACCATGATGATGTCGGGCGGCGCCATGGGCGGCGGTGTCGCGTCCGCGATCGCGCGTGCGCTCGGCGCCGGCGACAGAGATCGCGCCGCGACGCTTGCCACGCACGCGCTGCTGATCGGCCTCTGCTTCGGCCTGACGTTCACGCTCGGCATGTTGATGTTCGGCGAACGGGTGCTGGAATTGCTCGGCGGCCGCGGCAATGTGCTGGCGCAGGCCGTTGCCTACATGCAGATTTTTTTCGGCGGCGCCATATTGCCCTGGCTGATGCAAACCATGGCGGGAGTTCTGCGCGGCACCGGCAACATGAAGCTGCCGTCGCTGATGATGTTTTCATCGGCCGTTTGCCAGATCGTTCTCGGCGGAACGCTCGGTCTTGGCCTCGGTCCAATCCCCTCATTTGGCATGCGCGGCGTCGCGGCTGGCTCGTTGACCGCCTATTTCATCAGCGTGTCGGTGATGGGCTGGTATTTGTTTTCCGGCCGGGCGCGCATCATCCCCAAGGTCAGGGGACTGCGTATTCAATGGGCAATGTTCTTCGACATTCTCAAGGTCGGCGCCGTCGCCTGCTTCTCGCCGCTGCAGTCGGTGCTGACCGTCAGCATCTTTACCCACATGCTGGCGGGCTTCGGCACCGAGGTCCTCGCGGGCTTCGGCATCGGCGCGCGGCTCGAATTCCTGCTGACGTCGGTGTCGTTCTCTTTCGGCATCGCCTCGGTACCGATGATCGGCATGGCGATTGGTGCTAACAGGATCGAACGCGCGCGGCGGATCGCGTGGACCGCGGGTCTCGTCTCGTTCATCTCGGTCGGCGCGATCGCGACCTTGATCGCGATCTTCCCCGATCTCTGGGTCAGCATCTTCACCGATGATGCGGCCGTGCGGGCCACCAGCCGGCAATATTTGTCGACGGCAGCGCCGATGTACGCCTTCATCGGCCTGGCCTCGTCGATGTATTTTTCGTCGCAGGGCGCCGCCAAGGTGGTCGGTCCCGTAATGGCGCAGACCGCGCGGTTGGCATTCATCGCCGCCGGCGGCTGGTGGTTATCGACGCATGATGCGACCGCTGCGAATTTCTTCGTGCTCGCGGCCGCATCCATGGTGGTGCTGGGCGTGCTGTCCTGCGCGAGCGTCATTCTGACGCGATGGGGACCGAAGCGCGATCCACTTCCCAAGGCCCGCCCGGCGCTTTCCTAGACCAGCGCCGCCGCCACCGAAATCGCCCGGAATTCCACCACCCCCATGTGCAGGCCCCCATTGCGTGCTGCGCACGCGGAATCAGCCTTTTCCATGCTAGGAAACGGCATGGCGCGGCTGGAGTGGCGCCCAAAAATATTGAATTGGCGCGTGATCCCGGGGTTACCCGGTCGCCCGCGGGAGCAGAAATGTCCGATATCGGCGTTGCCGAAATTCCCGTCGACGAGGAAGAACGACCGCTGCCGCCCCCGCCGGCGCCGGCGAAGAACGCGCTGGTCGAAGGCCCGATCCTGCGCACGCTGCTGTCGCTCGCCTGGCCCAATGTCATTGCGCTCACGGCCGGCACCTGCGTGGTGATCGCCGAGACCTCCTATATCGGCCGCCTCGGCGTGGAATCGCTGGCCGCGATGGCGCTGGTGTTTCCCTGCGTGATGCTGACCATGACGATGTCCGGCGGCGCCATGGGTGGCGGTGTCGCGTCGGCGATCGCACGCGCGCTCGGCGCGGGCAATGTCGAGCGCGCCTCGACGCTGGCCGCGCATGCATTGCTGATCGGCCTCTGCTTCGGGCTCGTCTTCATGCTGGGCATGCTGATCTTCGGCCCGAAATTGCTGGAATTACTCGGCGGCCGCGGCAATGTGCTGGCACAGGCGATCGGCTACACCCAGATATTTTTCGGCGGCGCCGTCGTGCCATGGCTGATGAACACCATGGCCGGCATCCTGCGCGGCACCGGCAACATGAAACTGCCATCGGCGCTGATGCTCTCTTCCGCCGTCTGCCAGATCATCCTTGGCGGCACGCTCGGTCTCGGCTTTGGGGCGATTCCGCAATTCGGCATGCCCGGCGTCGCCGCCGGTTCGCTGATCGCCTACATGATCAGCATCTCCGTGATGTCGTGGTATCTGTTTTCCGGCCGCGCGCGCGTCATTCCCAAGCTCGTCGGCTTGCGGATTCGCTGGGCGATGTTCATCGACATTCTCAAGGTCGGCGCCATCGCCTGCTTCTCGCCGCTGCAGTCGGTGCTGACCATCAGCATCTTCACCTACATGCTGGCGGGATTCGGCACCGAAATCCTGGCCGGTTACGGCATCGGCGCGCGGCTCGAATTCATGCTGACGTCGATTGCCTTCGCGGTCGGCATTTCAACCGTGCCGATGGTCGGTATGGCGATCGGCGCGCAGCGCATCGCGCGGGCACGCAGGATTTGCTGGATCGCAGGCGCCGTGGCGTTCACCGGGGTCGGCGCGTTGGCGACATTGATAGCGTTCGTTCCCGACATCTGGGTCAATATCTTCACCGACAACGCGGCGGTGCGCGCCGCCAGCCGTCAGTATCTCGCGACGGCGGCGCCGATGTATGCCTTCCTCGGCCTTGCCACGACCTGCTATTTTTCATCGCAGGGCGCGGCCAAGGTGATCGGCCCCGTGCTGGCGCAGACCGCGCGGCTGTTGTTCATCGCCGTCGGCGGCTGGTGGCTGTCGACGCACAACGCCACCGCCCTGGACTACTTCAGGCTGACGGCGGCCTCGATGGTGCTGCTCGGACTGCTGTCCTGCCTTAGCGTGGTCCTGACGCGGTGGGGACCGAAGCACGGTCCCGTGCCCAAGGTTCGTCCGGCGCTGTCGTGACTCCATCTCCGTCATCCCCGGACGAACGCACTTGCGTTCGCTCGGGAGGTGCTCGCCGTCTTCGGCGAGCCTCGAAGGATGATTGGGGCCGTGCCTGTGGCTCATCCTTCGAGGCTCGCTGCGTTCGCACCTCAGGATGACGGGGATGGCTTGAGTGCGTAGGTTCGACCTGAACCTAGCGACGCCGGTGCCGCCGGCCATGACGGCCGCTGCCGCCCATGTTGGCCATCCGCATTATCTGCGGAATCATGCTCATCATCTCGCCGCCGCCAGCGCCGCCGAGCATGCCCATGATGTTGCCGCCGCCCATGCCGCCCATGTTGACGCCATAGCTGTCGGCCATGCCGCCGCCATAGCCGCCGCCGAAGTTGGGAATTCCGCCGCCGCCCATCATGCCGCCACCGCCGCCTTCCATCATGCGACCCATCATCGGCCCCATGGTCTGCATCATCATGCCAAAGCGGCGCTTGCCCATCTTGGCCTTCATCATTTCCAGCATCGGTGCCATCTGCGTCATCATGTCATCGCCGCCGCCTCCGCCGCCGAGACCGGGGAATTGCGCCTTTGCCGGCATCGTCGTCAAAGTAAACAGCAGCAGCAGTGCGGCCGCCTGGCACACAACCTTGTCAGCTCCAGTCATGGTTCGACTCCCAATGCGCCGCGGCCCGCGAAGGCGGTGCCATCCGGGCGCACGTGGGGACGCTAGGAGAACGCGACCGGCTGATCTGTGCCGGAGATCACGGTGCTCGGCGCTTGGCCGTGAACTCGGTATTGACACGCCAGCTTGCGCCATCGTCGGCGGACACCTCGCCGCGCCACAGGAACGAGTTGGATGTGATGTCGCGAAAACTCCAGCGCATCAATTGGCCGTCCGGCCAGGTTCCGAGCTGGACGATATCGTCGCCTTCAGCGCGGCCGATCATCTGCAGAAAACTCCTGACGACCGGATCGGTCCACTGGATACGCCAGGCGTCGATATCAGGGTCATAGACCCGCAGCGTCGTGCCGTAGGAATTGAACTTTGCGGCGGCATCGCCGCGGCGCCCTTCGCCGCGCGGCGGCACGATCCAGACATCCTGGATCGCGCGGCCTTCCAGCGCCCAGCCGAAATGCCATTCACCGGCGCGGCGGCGCTCGCGGCCGTCGTCGGAAAATTGCCGGACATCGAGGTCCCAGGAGCCGACGAAGCGTCCGTAGAGATCCATCTTGCCGGCGCGGTCAGCCGATGGGCCGTCCGCGCCGAGCGCTTCGAGAAACGCCGACATCATGCCGCG
>JBOHIT010000450.1:0-12515 GCA_050726155.1 Bradyrhizobium sp. | reverse complement strand
GCAATATGCCACGCGTCACGTCATCGACATAGGTAAAGTCACGCTGCATCTTGCCATGGTTAAAGAGGCGGATCGGCGTGCCCGCCAGGATCGCCTTGGTAAACAGGAAGATCGCCATGTCCGGCCGACCCCACGGCCCATACACGGTAAAGAACCGCAACCCGGTGGTCGGCATCCGGTAAAGATGGCTGTAGGAGTGCGCCATCAATTCGTTGGCCTTTTTCGTCGCCGCGTACAGGCTGACCGGACGATCCGTCCTGTCAGCGACCGAAAACGGCACTTTGGTATTGGCGCCATAGACGGAAGATGACGACGCGTAAATCAGGTGGCCGCATCCATGATGCCGGCATCCTTCCAGCACATTGAGAAAACCCTCGAGATTGGCGTCGGCGTAGGCGTGCGGATGGTCGATCGAGTAACGCACGCCCGCTTGCGCCGCGAGATGAATCACCTCTGCGAACCGCTGCTCGGCGAACAGCCGGGTGATGGACGGACGATCCGCAAGATCAGCTTGCACGAAACTGAATCGCGGATTCTCGCGCAGGATATTTAACCGCGCGTGCTTCAGCGCCGGGTCGTAATAGCTATTGAGACTATCCAATCCGGCAACATGACGGCCCTCGGCCAGCAATTGGCGGGCGACATGAAAGCCGATGAAACCCGCAGCCCCCGTGACCAATATCGTCTGATCCGACATTCTATCCCCAAGTCCGTTGCATTTATTTCAGTGGCAGTTCGACACGAGGATTTCAAACGATGGTTTGATATCCCCAAAAGCTGACCGTCCCCGGCTTAGCTGTGATTTACGACGCGCATGTATCGCCGCAAAATTTTCGCACCGGGCATTCGGAACTCGCGAGCCAAGTCAGCTTCGGAAATCTACTCCGCCGCGAGTTTGACCTCGGGGGCGGCAGCGCGGACGTCGGCGTCGACCTGGGCTTCGAACTTGGCAAAGTTCTTCTGGAACATGCCGACCAGCGCACGCGCGATCTTGTCGAACTCGGCCTTGTCCTTCCAGGTGTTGACGGGATTGAGGATGTCGCTGGGCACGCCGGGCAGCGCTGTCGGCACCGCAAAGCCGAAATATTTGTCGGTGCGGAATTCAACGTTGCGCAAACTACCGTTCAAAGCACCGGTGAGCAGCGCGCGCGTGACCTTGATCGGCATCCGGGAACCCGTGCCGTATTTGCCGCCGGTCCAGCCGGTGTTGACCAGCCAGCAGTCGACATTGTGCCTGGCGATCAGTTCGCGCAGCATGTTGCCGTAGACGGACGGATCAAGCGGCAGGAACGGCGAGCCGAAGCAGGTGGAGAATTCCGGCTGCGGCTCGTTGCCGAGGCCACGCTCGGTGCCCGCCACCTTGGCGGTGTAACCGGACAGGAAGTGGTACATCGCCTGCGCCGGGGTCAGCTTTGCAATCGGCGGCAGCACGCCGAAAGCGTCCGCAGCCAGCATCACGACATTCTTGGGCTGGCCGGCTCGTCCCGTGCGCGAGGCGTTCGGGATGAAATCGAGCGGATAGGCCGAGCGGGTGTTTTCGGTCTTCGAACCGTCGTCGAAATCAGGCACCCGGGTGCGTTCGTCGAGGACGACATTCTCCAGCACCGCACCAAAGCGCTTGCTGGCGGCATAGATCTCGGGTTCCGCCTCGCCCGACAGCTTGATGCACTTGGCGTAGCAGCCGCCTTCGAAATTGAAGATGCCGTCGCTGCCCCAGCCGTGCTCGTCGTCGCCGATCAGCGTGCGCTTGGGGTCGGCCGACAGCGTGGTCTTGCCGGTGCCGGAGAGGCCGAAGAAGATCGCGGAATCACCGTCGGGGCCGACATTGGCCGAGCAGTGCATCGGCATCACGCCCTTGGCGGGCAAATAATAGTTCAGCGTCGTGAACACGCTCTTCTTCATCTCGCCGGCATAATACGACCCGCCGATCAGGACGATCTTGCGGGCGAAATCGATCGCGACGACATTCTCGGAGCGCACGCCGTGGCGTTTGGGATCGGCGCGGAAGCTCGGCAAATCGATGATGGTAAGTTCCGGCACGAAGCTGGCGAGCGCTGACGCCTCGGGGCGGATCAGCAGCGTGCGGATGAACAGCGAATGCCAAGCCAGTTCCGTGAAGACGCGGGTCTTGATCTGGAATGTGGGATCGGCGCCACCGTAAAGGTCCTGCGCATAAAGCGTCATGCCTTCGGCATGTTTGAGGAAATCTGCATAGAGCGCGTCGAACTGCCCTGACGTGATCGACTGGTTGCCGGCCCACCACATCTTCTCGGTGGTGGCGTCACGCACCGTGAACTTGTCCTTGGGGCTGCGGCCGGTGAACTCGCCGGTGTCGGCGCACAGCGCGCCATCGGCGGACAACACGGCTTCGCCTGCGGAAAGCGAATATTGATAGAGCTGCGGCGCCCCCAGGTTCCAGTGAACCTGCTTGAGATTTTTTAAGCCGAATTTGTCGGCGCCAAAGGCACCGTTACGTAGACCCGTCTCTTGCACGAAGCATTCTCCTCGACTCAACACTTAATCCCACACGCGATTTGCAACGGCTCCCGGCATGGCGGATACGCAAGAAGGGTGCCACACACGATGGTCACAACCGCAAAACGACGGGCACACATGCAGCCACGTCATGATGCCGTTGCCCGCATCTTGTTGCATTCAAAGTGGATCATCATGGGGCGTGAGCGAGTCGACGTCGACCGCCGTCGTCGGCCGCCTGTTCATTTCGTCATCACCGTGATGCCTGCGCAATCATTGCGCCTTCTGAAAACCACAATGTCGAACCGTCGCACGTCGATAGACCTAGTCTCTGAACGACGTGTTCAGGGAGTCGGACAGCGGCGACACGATATACTGCAGCGCTGTGCGTTCGCCGGTCGTAATCACGACATCGGCCTGCATGCCCGCCACCAGTTTGTCGCGATAGCGCTCGTCGAGTTCGGCGTCCGTCAGATTGATGAGGCCGAGAAAGTAGGGTTGCCTGGTGACGTCGTCGACCAGCCGGTCGCGCGAGATCGACGCCAGTTTTCCAGTCATCACCTGGATCCGGCGCGAATGCAGGCCCGGGAAGCGGATTTCGGCGGTCTGGCCGACACTGAGATGCTCGATCGAGTTCACAGGAAGCTGGGCATGAACGACGAGCTTTTCGGCGTTTGGGACTATTTCCATCAGCGACTCGCCGGCACGCACGACTTGCCCGACCGTGAACACTTTCAAATTCTGCACCGAGCCCGCCCGTGGTGCCTTGATGTCGAGGCGGGTCAGCCGATCCTGGGCGACGATCAACTGTTCCCGCAGGCCGCTGATCTTCTGGCGCGTGTCCAGAAGTTGTGCCGACACTTCTTCCTGGAATTTCTGTTTCAGCTGCATCACCTGGAGCCGGGCCTCGCTCATTCCGTTCGACGCCTTTGCGGTGTCGGCGATCGCGCGCCCGATGATGCCTTCGAGACGCGTACGCTCTCGTTCCATGGCGAGGACGCGCGTGATCGGAATCAGACCCCGCTCTTTCAGCGAGCGCAGGCCTATCAGTTCCTCGTCGAGGAAGCCGATCTGCTTCTCGGTCGACGCCTTTTCCACGGCAATGCCATCGGTTTCAGTCTGGAGCTGAACCACCTTGGCCTCGATCAGCGTCACCTGGGAGGAGCGCGACCGTTTACGCTCATCGAACTGGATTTGCTGATCCTGGAGGATCCGGTTCAGCACCGGCGAGCCGACCCGCCGCACCAGCAACTCCTCGGGGAATGCGACATTGCCGCGACCATCGAGTTCCGAGGCGAGGGAGGCTTCAAGCGCGAGCGCGCTGTCGAGTTGAGTGCGCACCGTGTCGACGCTGGAACCGGCTTGCAAGGGCGACAACCTGACGAGTTGCTCACCCTCGGCCACCGACTGCCCTTCCTTCACCAGGATCTCGCTGACCATGCCGCCTTCGAAATGCTGCACCACCTTTCGGTTGTCTTCGATCATGATAATACCCTGCGCCACGACGCCCCGGTCGAGCCGAGCAACCGCCGACCAGCCGCCCATGACGCCGAAGGTGAGAATGATCAGCGCGTAACCGGCGACCGTGGACCGGTGCTGGGCCAGCGCGAAGCGGACCACTTTTCGAATGGCGAACATGAACCGCTTTTTCATCAGCTTGCCGCCGCCGCTGGCCTGCTCGGCACCGGCGCGATCAGGTGCTTGAGGACTTCGTTGCGATGGCCGAACGCCTGCTGCTGGCCGGCTTCCAGCACCAGGATCCTGTCGGAGATCGTCAACACGCTGATCTTGTGGGTGATCAGGATGATGGTGCTGCCGAACGACCGGAACCGGCGGATGGCAGCGATCAGCGCTTCTTCCCCGCTCTGGTCGAGACTGGCGTTGGGTTCGTCCAGGACGACGAGCGAACGACGATTGAAAAACGCGCGCGCGAGACCGATGCGCTGGCGCTGACCTCCCGAAAGTGCGGCGCCGCCCTCCCCCACCGGGGTGTTATAGCCGTCCGGCAGGAGCTGAATCATTTCGTGACAACCGCAGAGCTGCGCGGTCTCGATGACGACATCGTCCTCGACATCCTGAAAGCGCGCAATGTTCTGCGCCACGGTTCCGGCAAACAGCTCGATGTCCTGCGGCAAGTAGCCGATGTGACGGCCGCGTTCGTGGGCATGCCAATGCGCGAAATCGGACCCGTCGAGCCGCACGCTTCCGGATGCCGGCGGCCACACGCCGGTAATCACGCGCGCAAGGCTGGATTTGCCCGCTGCGCTCGGCCCGACGATACCGACGATTTCGCCCGGATGCGCTTCGAATGAGATATTCCGCAAGGTCAGGCGTGACTGCTCGGGCGGCCCCGCGGTGACCCCCTCCAGCCTCAAATGACCAAGCGGCCGCGGCAGCGACACCTGCTGCTTCTCTTCGCCCGCGACGGCGAACAGTTTGACGAGGCGGGTCAAGGCGTTGCGCGCATTGGTCAGGCCTTTCCAGTTTCCGACCACGCCTTCGACCGGAGCCAGCGCCCTGCCAACGAAAATCGACGCGGCAATGATCATGCCCGCCGAGATCTGGTTGTGAATCACCAGATAGGCGCCCAGACCCAGGATCATGGTTTGAAGAAACATGCGCACGAATTTGGAGATCGCCGTTAGCAGTCCGGATCGGCCGCTGGCCACTGCCTGAAGATTAAGCACTTCGTCGTGCTGCTTGAGCCACCCGTTGCGCAAGACGCGCAGCATGCCCATCGCCTGAATGACTTCGCTGTTGCGCAGCGCAGATACGGCTTTCTGGGTCGCCGTCCCGGACGCCCTGGAAGCAAGGCTCAGCAGCCGCGTCGTCGCCAGTTCACTCGCGAGGGTCAGGAAGAAAATAACGATGGCGCCGACGATCGCGATCGAGCCAAACCAGGGATGAAGAATGAAGCAGGCTGTTACAAATATCGGCATCCACAGCAGATCGCACAACGCGATCAACCCCGGACCCGCCACGAATTCGCGAACCGCATCGAGGTCGCGCAGCGACTGGCCTTGCGCCAGGCGCGGAAAGTGCAAGCCCGCGGAATGCGTCGCATCGAACACCGCGCCCGCCAGCCGACGATCAACGACCAGACTTGCCTGAACCATGACGCGCGAGCGCAGCATCTCGAGCAAGGCGCTGATGATGAGGAGATAGGCGACAAGTGTCGTGATTCCGATCAGCGTCGTTTCATTACGACTGCCGATCACGCGGTCGTAGATCTGCAGCATATAAAGCGGGCTGGTAAACGCGAGCAGATTGACGAAGAAGCTGAACACGATGGTGGTGGTCAGCGCAGGGATGCAAGACCTGAGACCAGTGTCGAGTACGGCGCTCATTTTCATCGAACCGGATGCCCCTATTGCGAGTAATCCCGCGTCCAACGTCTGGCGATGATTTCAGGAAAATATAATCCGTCATGCCCGTACGCGGACAATGTGTGCTTTTTGTGCGGCGCCGAATTTAATCGTCGCGAAACCACCGCTCGCCGGCGCTGCTGTCATATAACAGCCCGAATTCGCTTCTTTAGAATTGAAGAATCGGTGATTTTTCGAAAAACCACATCCGCTCTCGAAATTCCCATTAAATCAGGACCGATTTGATAGATTTGCATTTAATGGAGCCTTAAACATATAATCCATCGGTTAATGTATTTGCACCCGCTCCATCAATTTGCCAGCTCCTGCCGATACAGCAGATCGCATCTGCAGGGGACCACGCGCTCGAAAGCCTGCCCACAATGGGCATCGTCATGTGACACTCGGAGAGGGGCGGCCTTGAAAATCTTCATCAACGGCAGATTTCTGTCGCAGTCCCTGACCGGCGTGCAGCGCTATGCCGCCGAGATGGTGAAAGCCATGGATCTCATGCTGGCGGCCGGCGAGGCACCGCGGCCGTTGCTGGAGGCGGAATGGCAGATCCTGACCCCGCCCAACGCAACCGCCGCCATCGACCTCACCTTCATCAAGACGAGAAAGATCGGTCGGCGAACCGGGCATGCATGGGATCAAGTCGATCTTGCCCGGGCTGCATGGAACGGTCGCCTCATCAGCCTGGCCAATTCCGGGCCGGTCGTTCATCGTGATCAGCTGGTCGTCATTCACGACGCGCAGGTGTTTCGCCGGCCGGATTTCTTCAGCCGCGGCTATCTGACCCTGCATCGTACGCTTGGCTATCTGCTGGCGCGCCGCGCCAGGATAGCGACGGTCTCGGATTTTTCGCGGCGGGAACTCGCCGAATCCCTGCGTCTGGACCCGGCGACGATCCCGGTGTTTTCCAACAGCGCCGAACATTTTGCCGCAACGGTGCCGGACTTCGGCGTGATCGAACGCTTCGGCCTGTCGCCCCATCGATTCTTTCTTTCGGTCGGGTCGATGACCAAGAACAAGAACGCCTCGCTGGCGATCGAGGCTGCAAGGCAACTCGGGCGGCCGGATATTCCGCTAGTCGTGGTCGGTGGCGACAACAGCAAGGTATTTTCGGGTGGGCCGACCGCCGTGGATGCCGGTGTCGTGCTGACCGGCCGGCTCAACGATGAAGAGATCGCCGCGCTCTATTCGCGCGCAATCGCTTTCGTCTTCCCCAGTCTCTATGAGGGATTTGGCGTGCCTCCCCTGGAGGCCATGCTGTTCGGTTGCCCGGTGATTGCGACGACCGCAGAAGCCGTGCGCGAGACCTGCGGCAATGCCGCCGTCTATTTCGATCCTCTCGACGCTGACGAACTGCGCCGCCGCATGCTCGAGAGAATTGAAGCAGGAAGCATTTCCGATGACGACCGACGCAGACAGCAACTGCGTCTGGCGACCTATTCGTGGAGTAATTCCGCAACCGGCCTGCTGCGGTTTCTGAGCAATACAAAACCCGAAGGAAGCCGGGCGAGCGAAAAAAATCTGGGCCCCAAAATTGCTGCTACGAGCAATTGAGCAAGCAGAACCTTAGTTGCGTGCAGCAAAGAACAAAAAGGATAAATGCGTGCCCGTCGGAAAAATCGGAGTATTGAGGGTTCTACATGTCGCCGAGACCGTTCGCGGCGGCATTGCGACGTACCTCAACGAACTGCACCCGCTTCAGCGCGCCAGCTTCGGCCGCGGAAATGTTCACTACGTTGTCCCATCCGACCATCGCGACGACCTCGCAGGCTTCGAAGACGGGGAAATCACGGTATTCCGGCGCGAAGGCCGCAATTTTCCGAGCCTGTTCCGAATGGCGTTCGCGACGCTGCGCGCCATTCGCCGCTTGCAGCCGGACGTCGTTCACATCCATTCGACCTTTGCGGGGCTGGTGGTACGGCCCGTGCTGCTGTTGCTGGGACGCCGCTCGCTGAGGGTGGTCTACTGTCCGCATGGTTGGGCCTTTTCACGCAAGACGTCCCAGCTCAGTCATCAGGTGACGAAACTGGTGGAGCGCGTTTTCGCGAAGATTTCCGATCGAATCATCTGCATTTCCGGCGATGAGTTCAAAGAGGGGGTTCGTGCCGGGATTTCCCCGAAGCGGATGGTTCTTGCGTACAACGGCATTTCGCGGGAGCGGCCGTCACTCGATGCGGCGGCGGCGATATGGCCTTCGCAAAAAGCCAAGGTCCTGTTCATCGGCCGGCTGGACCGGCAGAAGGGTTACGATCTGCTCATTGAAGCGGCACGGCAACTCGAGGACGTCATCGACGTGCGCATCATCGGGGCATCGGTCGTCGGGAAGCGCGAAAACCACGACGTTCCGCGCAATGTCGCCTTGCTCGGATGGATGAACCGGAATCAGATCGAGGCTCACCTCGAAAAGGCGGACCTAGTCGTCATCCCCTCGCGTTGGGAAGCATTCGGCCTGGTCGCCATCGAGGCGATGCGGGCGGCCAAGCCGATCATTGCCTTCCGTATCGGAGCCTTGCCGGAAATCGTCGAGGATGGCGTTACCGGCGTGCTCTGTGAGCTGGTGTCCGCCGCCGAACTCGTTGAAGGGTTTCAGCGTGCGCTCAAGCTCGATCTGCCGGCAGTAGGTCAGCGAGGTTATGATCGCTTCATACAGCTCTACGACATCAGGAAGACGCATCGCGTCCTTAACCAGGTCTATGACGAGCTAGGACGAGGCGATCACATCGGACCGGAGCAACAAGCCGAACTGCAATCGGACTTGCCGAACAATATCTGACCGCGGCCAGTTCCACGCTGCGCCGTACCGGCTTTAAATGGCTTCGATGCCAACCTGACGCTGACGGTCCGCTCGACGGGGCGCGTCAGATCACCTGCGGGACCACAGAAAATCGACTGCGCGCCGTTCACTGCCATTGCCGACGGGCTCGCCCTCGCGCTGCTGGCGCCTGTCGGAGAACGACCACCAGATCAGGGCGCCGACGAGCGTCGCGCAGGTCAGGAACCCCGCGGTAAACGCCAGCACTGCCATCAGTAGGCCGTCCATTCGCCCGCCTCCTTTTCTCGTTCGGAGGGAGCATACCTATGAATGACCCGGTTAGTAAGTGGTTACGCCAACCATCGAAATTCGTGCTTAACTGTTGGAAGGCCTAACAAATATCCGACACCTGTCATGGTCGAGTAGCCGGAGCTTGCTGCGTTGCGGCATCGATTTGGAAGGAGTTCCCAGGCCAACTCACGTATAAGTGGCAGATGCCCTGAGGAGGCTTCAATTTGTTGACGCTACTGTACGTGTTGGCAGGCTGGTTCGTGTTTAATATCATTTTCGCGATGGCAATGTACTTCCGGCCGGTCCGGCAACCAAATCCTGCCTCAGTCGAGAACCCGGCCACATCTCACGCAGCGGGTTCCTCCGATCCCGCAAGCGAACGCCCGCTGCAATTCAATTCATCCAGCGGAAATGCCGCTTCAAGCGTCAGCAGGGTTTTGTTCTTTGGTCACTGGCTGAGCGGCCGGGTCCGCTCATCGATCGCCGCGAAGCAGGAACCTACCTAGACCTTCAACCCATCCCGGACGGCTGCCCGGGCGTCGGTCGCAATCAGGCGCACCACTCGCGTGAGCGCTCGCTCATTCCACCGTCCTGAAGCTCGGCGGCACCTGGGCCTACGCGACCTTGCGTGTTTGGACCGAAGTCCACCAACACCGAACCATTCTCCGACGATGAACGGGCGCGTATCCGATTGCTTGCGCTCCAATCGGCCGGGAACTGATCGCAGCGCGTCTCACGCCATCCGGACCATGGGCGTCCCTCGTGTCAGAGCCTTTGAACGCAACGCATTCAGGCCGTCGCGCGATACTTAATAACGTCGGGCATATAATTGGCCGTCGTCGCATCAAGGCGGGATAATGACGATAAAATGGCGCATTTATTATTAGCCTCGCCATGCTCAAACTTTAGCCCGCATTTGCTTAGACTCCTCTCATCGCAAGTTGCAGGAAGGTCACATGGCCGAGGCTTTACCTGGAATGCGGGCGCTCGGGAGTGACTCCCGATCCGGATGGTTGCTACGTTAAATCAGAAGATGAGTATTAAGATGAGTATTAAATTGTATCGCGAGGGTGCTGTAGTGAGTGAAAGAAGAGCAAAGTCAAAAGGGCCGATTTGTTCTTCTGCTCTTTTTCTGGCGCTGGCGTTCGGGCTTGGCGGCTGCGCGGGCTTTATTCCATTGGATTCGCCGGATGCGACGGCCACGCATTCGAACGCCGCGCTGGTGACGGCGCCATCAGCACCGCTTCCCTACGCATTGATGCCGATTAATCCTGTGGTGCTGCAGGCCACTAATTCCTACACCGATGGCGCTGGACTGGTATTTTCCCGGCTGCCCGGTGGAAACTATCGCGACGTGACCATTGGCGTAGGCGATATCGTTACCGTGACCGTTTATGAGGCCCAGGCCGGCGGCCTGTTCATCCCGCGCGAGGCGGGCGTGAGGCCAGGCAACTTTGTCGACATTCCACGCCAGCAGGTCGACCAGTCGGGCAATATCAACATACCATACGCCGGTCCGATCAAGGTATCCGGCCTGACCCCGCGCGCGGTGGGCACTATCATTCGCGAACGTCTCAAGGATCGCGCAATCGATCCGCAGGCGGTCGTCAGCGTTGCAGAGCAGCGCGGAAACCAGGTTAGCGTGCTTGGTGAAGTCAACGCCCCCCTGCGCTTTCCAGTCGACCCCGGCGGCATTCGATTGATGGGAGCCATCGCACGCGCGGGCGGCCCCAAATATCCCTCGTACGAATCCACCGTCACGATCAAACGAAACAATCGTACCTACAACGCGTCGATGTCGAGCGTGGTCCATCACGCCGGCGAAGACATATTGCTCGCGCCTGGCGACGTCGTCTTCCTGACGCGAGTTCCAAGGGTGTTCATGGTTTTCGGGTCGACACCTTCACCGGGCTCGATCGGCGGCACCAACAATCGCCGCTTCACCTTTGAAAACGACAATATGACGCTGGCCGAAGCGCTGGCGAAGGCCGGCGGACTGGACGGCATTCGCGCCGATTCCAAATCGATCTTCGTCTATCGCTTCGAACCAAAACCACTGCTGGAGAGGATCGGGGTAAACGTTTCTCAGTTCCCGACCCAGATGGCGCCCGCAGTCTACAAGTTCGACATGAGCAAGCCGGATGGCTGGTTCCATGCTGACTCGTTCCGGATGCGCGATCACGACGTAATTTCCGTCGCGGAGTCGCCGTCGACCGAGTTCATCAAGTTGATGGCTCCGCTGAACGCGGCCACCACGAACGCGGACAATATCAGCAACATCGTCGCGACCTCGAGATAGGGCAGCAATGGCGCATCGCCCAATTCGAGCGGCAAGACGAAGGTAGACACGTTCAGGCGATGGACCGCCATGGCGAGCACGGTTGATAGCGCCTGGACTGCGGTGGAAGCCGCCAGACGGTACCGTCCCGGCTTGCCTCGCGGCGCCGTCTCCTCCAACAGCCGGGACGTGCTCGAGCGGCATCAACGTCCGGGATACTGTTTCCGGAAGTCCGGATCGTGCCGTCCTCCGGCATTGGAGATACAAACGCGCTTCCGGGTACGACAACCCGCCGATAACGTAATCGGGCGCGTGCGATGCCCGGGCATTGCTAAATCCCGGAATTTTTCGCCGGCGCCAATGTGCCTTTGGTCGGGGCTACCGCTGCCCCGCATTAGCGCAGGTCGCGCCACAATTTGCTCCACTGCGGGTGGGATACCGAGCCCGTGAGGTTTCCAACCTTGCGGACAAATTCACGGCTGAGACCATTACGCGCGAATATTTGGAGATGTATTCGGCGGACAGCCAGGGGACCGTTCTGTACCGATGAGAGCAATTGCAACCAATCGCTATACTTGCGCGACCGAGACGGCTCATTCTTGATGAGGGTCCTCGTTACAACATCCCTTTATCCAACGCCGCAGGCCCCAAAAATCGTCGGTGGAGCCGAAATATTCGTACGCAAATTGGTCGAGGGTTTCGTCGCAAGCGGAGACAGTGTGGAAGTGATCCGCGCCGCGTCGGCACCCGACCAGCAAGCTGAATCATGCGACGATGTCGATATCTATTCCGAGCCGGTCAGTAACATCTATCTTCCGTTCACCGAACAACGCAGCGCACCGATGCGAGGGGTCTGGCACGCCGTCGAGGATTGGCGGCGATCCACGAAATTGGTAGCGGCCCGGATCGAGGCGTTCAAACCTGACATTCTGCATTCCAACAATCTGTCCGGCCTGACGACAGCCGTCTGGAAGGCCGCATCCGACCACGGCGTCCCCATCGTCCACACATTGCACGATTATTACCTGACGTGCCCGCGCTGTTCGCGCTTCTCCCACGGTCGTACCTGTACGCACACCTGCTTCAGCTGCAAGATTCTAACCGTAAGTCGTCGTACCGCGACCAGGCAGCTCAGCGCGATCGTTGGCGTAAGCCAGCGCATTCTGGATATTCACACGGAGTTGGGCCTTTTCGCAGACACCCCGCTTCGCAAGGTCATCAGACATGCTTCGGCGCTCCCTCCAATTGCACCAGACTCCGGGCGCCCGCCCGACCTCCTGACGCTGGGCTTCATCGGACGCCTGACTGAGGAGAAAGGCATTTACAATCTGGTCAAAGCCAT
>JBOHIT010000449.1:0-14879 GCA_050726155.1 Bradyrhizobium sp. | reverse complement strand
CGGCACTTTGCGTCCACCGCATCCCACCGCACGGTCGTGGCGATCATGATCCGCCCCTCTGGTCGGGTGAGACGGGCCAATTCATGCCGCTGATTTGCCCGACGACGGAAGCGAAATATTTTTGATTCCAAGGATTGACAATAATTTCTGTAAACCAGAATTGATTTGCCCGTCGGGCTACGCGCTTGCCATCTGCCCCGTCATTGCCTGCGACAAACGCGAAGCGTTTGCACACGAGAGCGAAGCGACGAAGCAATCCATTCTTCTCGATGTGGCGATATGGATTGCTTCTCCGCTCGCAATGACGGCGGTGAACCGTCAGTCGTCGTCCGCGGCCCACGGCACGGTGCCGCTCTTCCATTTGCCTTCGACCTTGTTGGATTCCTCGATCAGTTGATCGATCAGGCTGATCGGCTTCTTGCCCGGGTTCTTCTGACAGAACTCGTGGATCAGCGGCAGCAGCTTCTTTTCGTTCATCAAGGACAGATCGACGTACTGACTATCGCCCTCCAGCAGCGCGATGTTGGCGGCGCTCATGTAGCCCTGGACCCAATAGAACACCAGGGAGTTCGTAATACTGTTGAAACCCTCCGCCGGATTCATCTCCTTGGCCAGCTTTTCGCACGAGATAACGCCGATTCCGGCTGTCGCCAACGGGTCTGCACTGGCAGGTATGGCGAAAGCGCAGAAGCAGGCGGCGAAGGCCGATCGCCAATGGTGAGTGCGATTCATAGCGCTCATGTCAGCTCCGTTTGCGCGCGATGGCTGCAAGGATGCCGTCCAGAATGCCTCATCGGAAGGCACGAGTCGAATCCCCGCTGGCCGCGTTAGCGCTTCTGCCTCAACGCGCAACGTTCCTCGGATATTCCAGCTGCATGGCGACGAAGTCGGCGGTCGGCATGCCATAGCGCGCCTCGATTCCGGCAAGCGCCTGCTTTAATGCATGTTCCGGTTGCCCATTCCCGATCGCTGGCAGGCGCCGCTCCGGCTGCCAGTCGGCGGCGACCTTATCGGGCACGATACGAATGCCGTTGCGCGTCGCCAGCGCGCCGGCCGTGCCGGCGAACGTCACCGCGCGCGAACGGTAAGTGCGCGACCAGGCGTCCGCGACCAGCGCCAGCGAAACTTCGTCGACGCCGGGCGAAAGTTCGATGCCGAGTTGCTCACGGTTCCAGAACGCCATGACATTGCGCATGGCCGTCAGCGCGAACGGGCGCGTGAACTTGAAGGCGCTGCTGTCGTGGCGCGCGTCCCAATCGGCAAGACCGATGTCGCGGCCGACCGCTTCCGCCCTGGCGCGGCCGGCGATGGCCTCGATCAGGGTCAGCGACATCGGCATCGAGGCGGAAATTCCGGTCGTCGTCGCCACACCACGATCGACCACCAGCCGCCGGTCCGCGACATAGTGGACCGACGGATGCTTGCCCTGTAGCTCTCCAAGCGAATACCAGTGGGTCGTTGCCCGCTTGCCGTCGAGCAGTCCGGCGGCGCCGACGACCTTGGCGCCGGCACAGACGCCGATCACGATCGCGCCTTTGGCGGCCTGGCTCCTGATCCATTGCAGCGCGGACGGGTCATCGTCGCGGCTCATTGCGGGGACGATGACGTAGTCGGCACCGTCGGGATGTTGCGCATCGAACTCGGTCACCGTCGCCTGCGGTTCGACCTTGAGCACGGGAAACAGCGTCATCGGGCCCGGCTTCGTTGCCAGCGTCACCACATCGGCAACGTCGGCGCGCCGCAGGATGCCGTAGGGCATGAGATAATCGGTGGTCTCGGTGGCATCGTTGATGCCGATGATCGCGATCAACGGGCGCCGGCGTTTCGGTGGCTTCAACGCGGTAACAACGGCGTCGGCTTCTTCCTTTGCGATCGGCGGCGCCGCTGCGCGGGATGGCGTCGGCGGCAGCGAGAGAATCCAGCCGCCAAAGATGATGGCGGAGAGGGCGACGGCGCCGAGGCCGATCCATTTCACACGTCGCCAGTTCATGGTTCCTTGCCTCGCATATCTGCTGCGAAATTTGCGTGCAACCTAGTGCGCGCGTCGCCGATCTGAAATGACGTAAATCGCGCAAAAACTGCCATGGAGAAAGCAGACACGGGGACGGCACAAAAGTGAACACAGGAACACAAGCCGAGAAGGTGGCCTTCAGGGCACCATGAAAAAGTGAGCCGCCCAGGAACGATTCCCGGTCGGGAAAATTAGGTAATCGAGTCCCCTTGGAGGCACCTTTGCCTCCCTGCTCCAGCGCATCTTCCCCCGAGAATGCGTTGGAGCCTTTTTCGACTTGAGATGGTTTCGATCGAGTTTGAGTCTTGTTCGAGGCCGCAGGAAGGACGGCGATTTGGGCGGCCTCACAAGGAAAGAAGCGGCGGACCGCAGCAAGATCAATATGAACCAGCCGCATGAGGTGCGGTACTGGACCAGGCATCTGAACATCACGAAGGAAGACCTTCAAAAGGCCGTCGACAAGGTCGGCAATGGCGCCGCCACCGTCCGGAAAGAGCTGGGGCTCGAATAGGAATTGCTACACCCTCCCTTCCGTATTCCCGCCTGCGCTGTTACCTTCGGCCCTGCAAAAACAGGGCAAACCGTCGCCGGTCACCCGGCGCAACTTGGGGGGAATATAAAATGTTTTCGCACGTCATGATCGGGACCAACGACCTGGAAAAAGCCAAGGTGTTCTATGACGCCTTGCTGGGCACGCTGGATATTCCGCCCGGCCGGGTCGATCGCCACCGCATCTTTTACCGCAGCAAGACCGGCACCTTCTCGGTGTCGAAGCCGATCGACGGCAAGGAAGCGTGCCACGCCAATGGCGGCACGATCGGCTTTACCGCGACCTCGCCCGAACAGGCCGACGCGTTTCATGCAGCCGGCCTCGCCCATGGCGGCAAGACCTGCGAGGACCCGCCGGGCATCCGCGAGGGCTCCGGGGTGAAGCTCTATATCGCTTATCTGCGCGATCCCGACGGCAACAAGCTCTGCGCGCTGCACCGCGTGCCGGCGTAACGGCCGAGCGTTCGTCCTCGGCCTCAGAACACTAGCCCGCATGAGCAAAGCGAGATGCGGGATTTGATCGGGATGAGAAGTCCCGGATGTCGCTTGGCTCATCCGGGCTACTCCCTTGCAAAGGCGTCCGCGTTGCCGTGACGGCGGCGCGGCGAATCTTCGCAGGAACATTTCATCGTGCCGCCGGTTGCTCGTTCTTAACCAAATGGAGGAGCAACCATGGTTACGGAAGTCAGAGAAACCGGTTCCCTGATCGGCAGCGACAAGGTGGAGGGAACGGCGGTGTACGGCGCCGGCGACACCAAGATCGGATCGATCGAACGCGTCATGATCGACAAGATGAGCGGCAAGGTCTCGTATGCCGTGTTGAGCTTCGGCGGCTTTCTCGGGATCGGTGACGATCACTATCCCCTGCCCTGGCAGTCGCTGAAATACGACACCAATCTCGGCGGCTATCGCACCGGGATTACCGAGTCCCAGCTGCAGGGCGCACCGAAATACGGCAACGACAACGCCTGGAACTGGTCGGACCCCGCAAGGACGCGCGCGGTCAACGACTATTACGGCGTCGCGATCTAAAGCGGCACAAGCACGGACTGCAAAGGCCCGCTCTCAGGCGGGCCTTTCAGCGTGATGGGGTGAGTTTCAGGACGGTTAATCATCGCTTTAAGCGATGCGCCCGATATCGCCCTTTAACCGTTAAATGGCCGCGGGTACGAGGACGATCTCTTAAGGAACCTCCGCTATGCAACGATCGACCCTTAACAAGACGAGCAATTTCCGGGCCGCCGGCCAGAGACGCACACGATGGACGATTCGGTTCAACTACGCTGCCACCGCTGCAAGTCGAGCTTTCGCGACAAGGCGCGGCGGGTGCAGAGCGGCTACTCCCGGCAATGCATCAGTTGCGAAACGATGCTGTTCTTTGAAGAGGGTTCGCCCGACAAGAATATTCAGCGGACGTTGCGGGAAGCGAAGCGGGTTCGCAAGGCACTCCACGAAGCCGAGGACGTCAAGGTCACCAGCCAGCCGTTCGTATTCCGAAGGTCGTGAGTTTTTCAGGTCGCCCTCGCCTGCGGCGCGGAAACTAGGCTGGTCCGGTAAATTGAGCTAGCGTCGGCGCTCCCAGGGGGCCCGCCAATGAGACTTCACCGCCGAACATTCCTTCAGCTCACGGCCGCCGGCCTCGCCGCGCCGGCATTTCCGCATGCAGCTGTCGCGGAGGATTATCCGGCGCGGCCGGTGCGGATCGTTGCCGGATTTGCCGCCGGCGGCGGCGTCGACATCACCGCGCGGCTGATCGGCCAGTGGCTCAACGAGCGGCTCGGACAATCCTTCGTGGTCGAGAACCGCACCGGCGCCGGCGGCAATATCGGCACCGAGGCCGTGGTCGGCGCCGCGCCCGACGGCTACACGCTGTTGCTCGCGACCGTTCCGAACGCGGTCAACGCCGCGCTCTACAGCAATCTCAAGTTCAACTTCATCCGCGACATCGCTCCCGTCGCCGGCATCATCCGCGTGCCCATGATCATCCTGTTGCATCCGTCGATGCCGGTCAAAACCGTCCCTGAATTGATCGCCTATGCCAAGGCCAATCCGGGCAAGGTGAACATGGCCTCCGCCGGCAATGGCAGCGCGCCGCATATGGCGGGCGAGCTGTTCAAGATGATGACCGGTGTCAACATGGTGCACGTGCCGTATCGCGGCCAGGGCCCGGCGCTGACCGACCTGTTGGGCGGCGAGGTGCAGGTGCTGTTCGCCACCGCGCCGGGAACGACGGACTATATCACAAGCGGAAAACTGCGCGCGCTGGCGGTGACCACGGCGGAGCGGGCGCAAGTGGCGCCGGACCTGCCGCCGGTCGGCGATTTCGTGCCGGGCTACGAGACCAGCCAATGGTATGGCATGTGCGCGCCGGCCAAAACGCCCGCGGAAATCATCGGCAAGCTCAACAAGGAGATCAACGCCGCCATTGCCGACGCGAACATGAAAACCCGCCTCGCCGCGCTCGGCGGCGAACCGCTGCCGGGCACGCCGGCCGAATTCGGCAAGTTGATCGCGGAAGAGACGGAGAAATGGGCCAAGGTGGTTCAGGCCGGCGGGTTGAAGCCGGATTGAGATTGGCCGCAGTCCGTAGGGTGGGTTAGGCGAAGCCGTAACCCACCGCCGCAAGCAAGACCAAAGATGGTGGGTTACGCTTCGCTAACCCGCCCTACGAAACGTTACCGTCCCTTGTACACCGCCCGGCGCTTTTCCTTGACGGCGGCGGTCGCCTCGACGGCGTCTTCGCTCTCCTTGACTTCCATGAGCTGGCGCTGGGCGCGACCGGATTGCTCGGACGGACCGTGCGGCAACACGCCTTCGGTGACGAAGCGCTTCAGGGTTTTCAGCACCAGCGGCGAAAACTCGGCCATCTCGCGCGCCATCTTCAGCGCCACCTCGACCTGCTGCCCGACCGGCACCACTTCGTTGACGAGCCCGATATGATAAGCGCGCTGCACGTCGACGACGCGGCACAGCAGGATCATCTCCATCGCGATCTTGTGCGGGATGCGCGCGGCGAGACCAGCGATCATGCCGCCGGTAAATCCCATCCGCGCTTCCGGATACGAGAACCTTGCGTTCTCGGCGGCAACCGTCAGGTCGCACATCATCGAAACCACCAGCGCGCCGCCGACGCACCAGCCGCCCACCGCATTGATGATCGGTTTGGTGGTCTCGAAACCGACGGTTGGAATGCAGCGCCACAGTTCGGGAAAATTGCCGGTGTCGGCGCCGCCGGAGAACGCCTCGTTGCCGGCGCCGGTCAATACCGCGGTCTTCTGCGTCGGCGAGCGCTCGAATTCCTGGAACGCCTTCTGCAGCAGCAGCGCGGTTTCGGCGCAGATCGCGTTGCGGCGCTCCGGCCGGTTGATCGTGACCAGCGTGGTGCCGTCGGCATTGTTCTCGACCAGAACTTTTTGCATGTTTGTTTTCCTCTTATAGCGGTTAGCGGGGAAATTTGGTCTCGACCAGTTGCGGGATTGTTCGTATCAGCCCGCCCAGTTCACCCGATGTCAGCAACAGCACGACATCGTCCGGGCGCAAGATGCCGTTCAATCGCTGCAACGCCTCGTCCGGGTCGTTGATGGCCTCGACATCGTGGTTCGCGGCGCTAACGCGGGCGACGATTTCGTGCTGGGTCAATTGGGCATGGGAGCCGGCGCCCTGCGATGCCGGCTCGAAGATGAAGATTTTCGACGCGCCCGCAAAGGCGTCGTCATAGGCTGATATCGCCGCCCGGTTTCGCCAGGTGAACGTGTGCGGCTCGAAGACGATGATCAGCCTGCGGTCGGGGAAATGAAGTTTGGTGGCGTCGATGGCGCTTCGGGCTTTCTCATAGGACGACCCGAAGCCTTCGTAGACCGGCACCTTCGACGCCGGCGAGAGCCATTCCATGCGGCGCTTGACGCCCTGGAATGTGCCGATGCCGGCGTGCAGTTCCGCAGGCGACAGCAGCTTCTTCTCCAGCAGCATCGCGCCGACGCCGACGATATTTTCGATGTTGTGATTGCCGAGCATCCGGGTCGACAGCCGAACGATCTTTTCAGCTCCGCGCATCAGGTCGAAACCGGTCTCCGCGCCGCGCGCGATGTTGGCGGCATGCCAGTGCGCCTTGTCGTCAAGGGCATAAAAAACCGTGGTGCAGGTGAGGTTTTGGGCCAGGGCGCGCGCGTGCGGCTCGCCGCTGCAGACGACCAGAAGCCCGTCGGACGGCAGCGCGGCAAGCAGGTTCTGAAACGGGGCGAGATAATCCGCGTGGGTCGGAAAGACGTTGATGTGGTCGTGGGTCGCCGACGTCAGCAGGACGTTCTTTGCGTTGTAGAGCAGGAATTTCGACCTGTTGTCCCAGTTCGATGCCGGGTATTCGTCGCCTTCGAGCACGAAAGTCGGGCCCTGCCCGCGGTGCGCGTGCCGTTCGAGCCCGTTGGTGATCTCGCCGATGAAATAGCTCGGATCCCTGTTCGCGACACGCAGGCACCATGCCAGCAAAGCGGTGCAGGTCGATTTGCCGTAACTTCCCGCCGCAACGATGGTTTCGGAATTGACGGTCATGTCGTGCAGCAAATCGGCAAACGATCGCACCGGCTTTCCGCTGTCCATCGCGGCGCGAACTTCCTCGTTGCTTTCGGGCACGAGCTTGGCGTTCTTGCCGATCACGATGACATCGGCATCGTCGGGAATGTTCTCCTTGCGATACCCGGCCGCAAACGGGATGTTCTCATTCCTGAGATAATCACTGACCGGCGGGTAAAAGCCTTCGTCGGACCCGGTAATCCGTACGCCCATCTGCCGCAGCAGCAGCGCCGTCGCGCTCATGCCCTTGCCGGCGATGCCAATGAAATGCGCCTTCGAGAAATTCATCTGTCCCCCGGATGCGAGCCCGTCTTGCGACTATCGCACCTGCACCTCGACCGAGCCAATGCCCTCGAGCTCGAAGCGATAGAGGGCGTCGGCTTCCGGGAATACGGTTTTCATCACGGCTCCGGTCATCACGATCTGGCCGGCCTTCAGGCCGAAGCCGCGCGAATTGAGCTGCGTCGCCAGCCAGGCGGCGGAATTGAAGGGATGGCCGAGGATGTCGCGTCCGTGGCCTTCGCCGATCGCAGCACCATCCTTCGTGGCACGTCCAAGGGCGGGCTCCAGATCGGGCCATTTGGTCGTAAATTCCGACAGCACGATGCCGGCGTTCCAGGAATTATCCGCAACCAGCGTGAGGACATCGAGGCCGGCATAGTCGGCGCGGCGATCGTCGACGAGTTCGATGGCGGCGCAGACGCCGCCGATGTGCGGTGCGACCATTTCAGCGGTGCACGGCGCGCCGGAGATCGGAACATCCGATTTGATGCGCACCGCAATTTCAAATTCCAGCCCGAGCCGCCCGTAATCCGCGCGCCGGACGGTCGCGCCCGATTGATGCACGCGACTGGCGAGCACGACGCCTGCAATCGGATGATCGATCCCGCAAAACTTCTGCATCGCCGCCGAGGTCAATCCGACCTTGTAGCCCACGGAGCCGCCGTGCGCGCCCTCGAGCAGTGCGACGTAGCGCTGCTGAATGTCATAGGCGTCCGTGATCGTGGCGGGTTTATCCGGCGCGGCGAGTGCCTTGAACGTCACGTTGGCCTTGTGATCGGCGAGCAATGTTTCGGCTGCGCGCCGGGCCGCGAGATCCTGCATCGATTCCTCCCTTTTCAGCGATACTAGCGCTTAGCGGGAGGCGATGATACCGGCGAGGAGCAGCCCGGCCATGACGCGCGCAGGCGCGTGTCATGCAACAGGCCCTCGCACGTCACGAGGGCCTGTTGGCTTATTTCTCTCGGGCCTGGAATTGTTCGACCTGGATCTTCTGCGATGAAGACCGTATCCGCTCCAGCAATCGCAGGAATTCGGCGGTTTCTTCCGCGATCGACTTCGGCGGCGGCTTGGGTGGGAAGGGGATCACGTCAGACATGGGCAGAACCTCCCTTGGGTTTAATTCCGCGCGGCGTCTCCTTCTCATGCGCAATTGCCGCGTTTCTGCGGCGCAGGCTTTAGCGCGCGCCCGCAATGCGCCTTAAATAATTCCAATTCCGTTTATGCGGATCAGTCCCTGGACAGGCCGCGCGCGGCGGGATTCCAGACCCGGTATCGGCTATCGGGGCCAACAGGCGATTTGCCGGTGCGGCTTCCGTCCGGTTCGGTCGACGCATCTTCGCTGGCAATCAGCGTCGCCGCGAAAGGCAGGTCCGGCGCCTGCCTGGCGGTTCCCAAGCACGTCGCCATCCTGCCCTTGAAAGTCCCGGCAAGCTCCACCTCGACCTCGTCGAGGCCGAACAAAGTCGGCGGACCATCGGCATAGCGTGTGGTTTTCAACGCCGCGGTGAAATGGTCATCATCGACCTGGTAGGAACCGCTATAGCTGAAGAAGCTGTCGCCGCCCGATATCCGGCCATTCGCAAGGTGAACGATACCGGTGCCTTCGCCACGCGGGGTCCTGAACCAGGCAGCATATCGGCCGTCTCTGAGCATGCAAATTCCTTCGCACGGGAAAACTAAACAATTAGTACCGACTAAAGGTTGTCTCCTCGAACCGCCACCAGCGCGTCGCGGAGTAGTTAATGTTCCCAAAAATGCGAGGAGAAAATTGTAATCGCCGCTGCGCATGATCCGATTTTCAAACTGAATGGAGCACGCCAATCAGGGTGCGAAAGGCAAACTTCATCGAATCAGGATCGCCGAGGCGGCTCATGACATTCTCAGCACTCACGTCAATTTCCGTCGAGGAATGGCATGTCATGGAAAATGCCACGGTTTCTCGCGCGAACAAGGCGTCATACCCGCGACGACATCGCGGTGGCCGAAAAGGAGCGCCGGCCATTGTCGACGTTTCGTTATATCAATATTTACATAACGGCACGACCGCAAGTTTAGGTTGCGCAATTAAGAGGTGCGTAAACTTTCCTCGGTATTTTCGCCTATATTGAACTGCCGGGGCCGGTGAAGCCCGTGGCTGCGGCGCTTCAATAACAACAACCATTGCGGCTGCACCGCACAAATGGGGGTTCGGTTGGCGATCAGGCTTCAATATAATCCGGCATTCGACGGATTGCGGGCTGTCGCGGTGATCCTGGTCATCGCGGATCACTGCGACGTTACAGTATTCGACCAGGGCTATTTTGGCGTGGATCTGTTTTTCGTTTTAAGCGGCTTTCTGATTACGCGCCTTCTCGTCGAAGAAACTGATGCGACGGGACGGATCGACCTGTTGAGATTTTATCTGCGTCGGTTGCTCCGTCTCACCCCGGCCCTGCTGCTGATGCTGGCCGGATATCTGTTGATTGCCCCCTTGCTCTGGCCACAGCTCGGCCTCATGTCGCATGTGCGCGACGCCGCGCTGGTCGGGTTTTATCTGTCCGACTATTCGCAGGCCTTTTGGCATCATCCGAAAGTGCTGATTCACACCTGGTCGCTCTCGGTTGAAGAGCACTTTTATCTGATCTGGCCGTTCGCGGTTTTGCTGCTGGCGCGCATTGCGCATCGGTGGCGCCTGGTCGTTCTGTTCGGCATCTACCTGCTCGCCAGCACATGGCGCATTTACGGGTATGAAACCCTGGGATGGGACGCGACGTACTATCGCTTTGACACGCGGATCAGCGGCCTGGTGTGCGGCGCGCTGCTGGCGACCATCCTCCGGCACAAAGACTCGATCTCGACGGGCGTAGCCAATGCCGCGGGCCTCGTCGCGTGGGCGGCGCTCACCGTCTGCCTCTCGATCGGCTATTGGCGCGCGCCCTGGTCCCTGGTGATCATGACCAATCTTGCCCATGTCGCCGCCTTCGGTTTGCTGATCTCGGCCTCGACAAAAGACTCGTGGGTCAGTTCGGTGTTATCCGCGCCACCGCTGGTGAGCATAGGCATCATCTCTTACGGCATGTATCTGTGGCATTATCCGGCAGCCATCTACCTCAGAGAATTGCTTCCCTCGTATCTGACAGCTCCAATTGTCCTGGGCTTTTCGATGGTTATGGCCACGATCAGCTACCTGACCGTTGAACGGCCACTGCAACGATATCGCCGCAGTCTCGGAGGCTATCGGCCCAGCGCCGCGACCGAACTGGTATCAACGGGTGGCCATCAAATGCCACAGGCCGCCGCAGCCAGCGCCCCGACGGCATAACTCGGGAATCGGCGGGTTGCGCATTGCGTAACCCGCCTTATGGCACTGGCTCACTCCGCCGCTTGGCGGGTCTCCGGCGCGTCCAGCACTTCCAGCACCTTCGGCGGCGACATCGGCAGGCTGTAGAAGCGTTTGCCGAGCGCGTTGTGGATGGCGTTTGATATCGCCGACATCACGGGGATCAGCGGCACTTCGCCGACGCCCTTGACACCTTGCGGATGCTTCGGGTTCGGCACCTCGACCATGATGCAGTCGATCATCGGCAGGTCCGAACAAACAGGCATGCGGTAGTCGAGGAAGCCGGGGTTATCGACCTTGCCCTGCTTGTTGTAGATGTACTCTTCGTTCAGTGCCCAGCCGATGCCCTGTGAGACGCCGCCCTGCAACTGGCCCTCGACATAGGCCGGATGGATGGCGCGGCCGACGTCCTGGATCGCGGTGTAGCGGATCACCCGCACGATGCCGAGATCGACATCGACTTCGACGTCCGCAATGTGGGTGCCGAAGCCGCCATCGGCGCCTTGCGTGTTGAGCTGTACCCCGGCGCCGATCGGGCCGCCCATCGAGGGCGCCTTTTCGGCCAACTCCGCCAAGGTCAGCGGCGGGAACTGGCCGGCGTTGGGGCTGACGGGATGCGCCGCACCCTGGTCCCATTTCACCGCCTCGGGATCGATCTCCCAGATCTTCGCGGCGCGTTCGCGCAAGGTCTGAATCACCTTCTCGACCGACTGCGTTGCAACGATCGACGAGGCAAACAGCACGCGGCTGCCGCCGGTGAGATTCGAGAAGCCGATGGTGGCGGTATCGCCAATCAGCACCGAGACGCGGCGATAGTCGATGCCGAGCAACTCGGCGCAGATGTTGGCGATGCCGGCGCGCGAGCCGCCGATATCCGGGTGGCCTGTGGTGACGACGACATTGCCGTCCTCGGTGATGTTGACCTGTGCAGAGGATTCGCCGCCGGCATTGAACCAGAAGCCGGAGGCCACGCCACGGCCCTGAAGTTTTCCGAGCGGCGCCTTGTAGTGATCGGATTGCTTGGCGGCCTCCAGCGTCTCGATGTAGCCGATGCGCGGATAGACCGGGCCGTGCGCGGCCTTGGTGCCTTCCTTGGCGGCGTTCTTCAGCCGCAGCTCCAGCGGATCCATCTTCAGCGCTTCGGCGAGTTCGTCGAGCACGCACTCGACCGCATAGGCGCCGATCGGCGCGCCCGGCGCGCGATAGGCCGCGACCTTGGAGCGGTTGGAGACGACGTCAAAACCTTCCGACAGCACGTGCGGGATATCGTACGGCGCAAAGCTGCAGCCGACGGCGCCGCGGATCGGCGAGCCCGGGAACGCGCCCGCCTGCAGATGGAAGATGCCGTGCGCGGCGACGATGGTGCCGTCCTTCTTGGCGCCGATCTTCACCGTGCTCCTGGAGCCCGACGTCGGCCCCGTGGCCCGCATTACTTCCTCGCGGGTCATCACCATCTTCACCGGACGGCCGGATTTCTTGGCGAGCAGCGTGGCCAGTGGTTCGAGATAGACGATGGTCTTGCCGCCAAAACCGCCGCCGATTTCGGCGGGGATGGCGCGGATGTCGCTCTGCGCGATGCCGGTCAGATACGCCGTCATGGCACGGACCATGAACTGGCCCTGGCTCGAGCTCCAGATCGTGGTCTTGTTGTCGGCGGCGACGCTGATCAGGCAGGCGTGCGGCTCGATATAGCCCTGATGCACCGGACGCGTCGTAAAGCTGCGCTCGACCACGATTTCAGCGGCCTCAAAGCCTGCCGCGATGTCACCCTTCTTGACTTCGAGTTTGCCGGCGATGTTGGACGGCTTGCCTTCGAACTTCATGAAGTCGTGCAGGATCGGCGCATCCGGCTTGAGCGCGTCGTCGATCTCGATCGACCACGGCAGCACTTCGTAATCCACCTCGATCAGTTCGCAGGCCTGCGCCGCGATCGCTTCCGTGGTGGCCGCGACGGCGGCAACGGGGTGACCGGGGAACAGCGCCTTTTCGCGCGCCATCACGTTGCGGCACATCCAGCGCATGTCCTGGATGCCGAGCATGACCGACTTGTCGAGCGGGAAATCGACGATGTCGCGCGCGGTGACGACGGCCTTGACGCCGGGCAGCGCCTCGGCCTTCGAGGTGTCGATCCCCTTGATGCGGGCGTGCGGATGCGGGCTGCGCAGTACCTTGCCCCAGATCATGCCGGGCATGTTGGTGTCGGCGGCGAAGGCGGCGCGGCCTGTGACCTTGTCGACGCCGTCAGGCCTGATGGTACGCTGGCCGATCCACTTGTTGTCGGTGACGATGTTCATTGCCAGTATCCCTTAATTGCTTGCGCGCATGTCAGCGGCGGTTTCCATCACCGCGCGCACGATCTTGTCATAGCCGGTGCAGCGGCAGAGATTGCCGGCGAGCCAGAAACGAACCTCTTCCTCGCTTGGATTCTGATTGCGCTTCAGCAGCGCATCCGAGGCCACCAGCATGCCCGAGGTGCAGATGCCGCACTGAAGTGCGGCCATTTCCAGAAACTTCTGCTGCAGCGGGTGCAGCTTCTCGCCCTTGGCCATGCCTTCGATGGTGCGCAGGTCATGGCCCTCGGATTCGACCGCGAGCATCAGGCAGGAACAAACGAGGTTGTCATCGACCGTGATGCTGCAGGCGCCGCAATCGCCGGACGCACAGCCTTCCTTGGAGCCGGTGAGGCCCAGTGGCCCGCGCAGCGCGTCGAGCATGGTGTCATTCGGCTCGCAGAGAAACTCCGACGGCTCGCCGTTGATGGTGGTGGTGACGTGAACCTTGGCCATGAAGCTTAATTCCCTTTGGCGCGTTGCGCGGCAATCGCGGTGGTGCGTTTCAGCAGCACACCGGCCACCTTGGTGCGATAGGCGATGGTGCCGCGCTTGTCGTCGATCGGACGGCAGGCGGCGGAACAGGCGGCGGCAGCGGCATTGAGCGCGGCATCATCGAGCTTGCTGCCGATCAGCGCTTTGGCGGCCGCGTCGACCAGCAACACGGTCGGCGCCACCGCGCCGAGGCCGACGCGCGCGGCGGTGCAGACGCCGTCCTTCAGCGTCAGGCTGACGCCAAGCCCGACTACGGCGATGTCCATTTCGGTACGCGGGATCATGCGCAAATAAGCATCGCTCGATCCCTTCGGCCGCGGCGGCAGCGTGAAGCTGATGAGGATTTCGCCGGGCTTCAGGCTGGTGCGGCCGGGACCGACCGGCACCTGCTCCACCGGCATCTCGCGGCGGCCATCCGGGCCCTGCACCGTGACGGTAGCGCCGGCCGCGACCATCGCGGGCACGCTGTCGCCGGCGGGTGAGCCGTTGCAGAGATTGCCGCCCGCGGAGGCCCGTCCCTGGACCTGCTTGGAGCCGATCAGGTTGACGGCCTCCAGCACGCCGGGCCAGACCTTGCCGAAGCTGACATGGTCGTGCAGCGCCATGCCGGAAACGGCCGCGCCGACGCGAAACCCACCATCGGCGGTTTGCTCGATTTTCGTCATCTCGGCGATTTTCTTGATATCGACGATCAGGCCCGGTTTGACGACACCGGCGCGCATTTGCACCAGAAGATCAGTACCGCCGGCCAGGATGCGCCCTGCACTTCCGGCCGCGGCGAACGCCTTGATCGCTTCATCAAGCGAATTGGGCGCCAAATATCGGAGTTCCGTCATGGTTGTCCGTCATCTCCCGTTTTTCTGCCCGCCCCATATGGACGTCGGCCTTATGTGGCCAGCAGTTGCGGTAGCCTACACGGGCAAAACGGGTTGGAACAGCCTCCGGGCTGCGGTTCTGGCGGCGGGCTCCTATGCAGCAAGTGGGCTTGCGCTGATTCTGCCCCATAGATGGGCAAAGCGGCGTAATAGGCTTCCGCCTTGGCTCGTTGAGCTACGGCGGACAAGTGCGCTGATCCACGCTGCAGCCGTGGATAGGCCGGCAAATCAGGCGATTGCGCTTGCGCAAATCCTGTCCACAGGCTGTACAAATTGCGGTCCTCCCCACGCGCGCCGGTGATGATAATGCCGACCCTTTCGACCAGAATTCATGCTGCGGTTACAATTTTTGCGACGCTCCTGCTCTCAACCGCCGCCCTGTCCCAACCGGCCCCGGCTCCCGTGCGGCCCGCGCCCGCCAGACCCGCGGCAGCGCCGCAGCCCAGGCC
>JBOHIT010000448.1:0-13585 GCA_050726155.1 Bradyrhizobium sp. | reverse complement strand
GATGATGGGATTGCGGTGCAGCAATCCTGCGCTAACCCACTGACTTGCGCGGTACTTTGTCCCCGAAGAGCGTCACGCAGCGCAGGATCGTTCGCAACTGGACTTCGAACTATAATTGTTTGTGACTGGCTCTCCCCGCTAGCTTTCCGCTCAGTGCGCCAGCAGCGGTCGTCCAAGCGAGGCTATCCCGTTCGGCACGTGAGCGCACCATCGACGGGCAGAAGCACGCCTGAGATATATTTCGCTTCGTTCGATGCCAGGAACAAGGATGCATGCGCCACGTCCCATGCCATGCCCATCTTGCCCATCGGGACCATGGCATCGCGCTTTGCGATCATGTCATCCACCGAATCGTAGACGTGCTTGTACGGCTCGACAATCATCGGCGTGTTTATGAGGCCCGGAAAGAACCGCGTTGCAGCGGATCCCCTTCGACGCATACTCGACCGCAACAGCGCGGGTGAAGTGATTCACGCCAGCTTTAGATGAGTAATAAGATATCATCGGCACACTGATCGTCGTGATCGATGCGACCGACGAAACATTGACGATGGCGCCGCTCCCCTGCCGCACCATCTCGGGAAGCACGCGCTTGCAGGTGAGGAAGAACCCTTTTAGGCAGGGACATGACGCGGTCCCAGCTTACCTCATCGATGGCCTCCGGACCGCCGGGTTCGGCGATACCGACGTTGTTCTGAAGGATATCGATGCGTCCATGACGGCCATCGCCGACGGCTGAGTCGATGTCCAAAAACGATGTGATGTCGGCGCGCAAGGCCTCGGCCTTGCCGCCCTCGCCTTGGATGATAGCGACGGTACGCTGGGCCGATGCGAGGTCGCGATCGACACAGACCACTGTAGCCCCCGCTCGCGCGAAGAGGACCGCCGTCGCCTTGCCGTTCCCCCAGCCTTCGCCGACGCAGCCGGCTCCCATGACGAACGCAATCTTGTCCTTGAGCCGCCGCGACATCCAACCCCTTCCTTCCCGGCTACTGGTTTCAGGTTTTTTCGTAGAGCGTCACAACTGCCGCGCCGCCGAGGCCCAGATTGTGTTGAAGGGCGAGGCGTGCGCCGTCGACCTGCCGCGCCTCGGCAGTACCGCGAAGCTGATGGACGAGCTCATAGCACTGGGCGAGGCCTGTCGCTCCGAGCGGATGGCCTTTAGAGAGCAGGCCGCCGGACGGGTTGGTGACGTAACGCCCGCCATACGTGTTATCGCCGTCGAGGACGAACTTCTCTGCCTCACCCTCGCCGCAGAGGCCGAGCGCCTCGTAGGTGATGAGCTCGTTCTGCGCAAAGCAATCGTGCAGTTCGACGACATCGACATCCTCAGGCGAGATGCCCGACTTTTCATAGACTTTTTCCGCGGCCGACTTCGACAGGTCGAAGCCGACGACCCGCATCATGTCGCGCGCCTCGAAGGTGCTGGGCCGGTCGGTCGTCATGGCCTGCGCGCGAATGCGGACCTTGTCGTTCAAACCATGTCGCGCCGCGAAGGCCTCGGAGACCAGCACGGCCGCCGCAGCGCCGCAGGTCGGCGGGCACGCCATCGAGCGCGTCATCACGCCCTCCCAGATCACCGGCGCCTGCATTACGTCGCCCTCCGTCATTTCCTTGCGGAACAGTGCCAGCGGGTTTCGTGCGGCATGGCGGCTTGCCTTGGCGCGGATCTTGGCGAAGGTCGACAACTGGGTCCCGTACTTCTCCATGTGCTCCTTACCGGCCCCGCCGAAATAGCGCAGCGCCAGCGGAATCTCGCTATGACCGACCAGTTCATCGGTCACTCGGTCAAAATCCGAGAACGGCGATGGCCGGTCCTCGAATATCGAGCCCAGCGCTCCCGGGCGCATCTGCTCAAAGCCGACGGCCAGGACACAGTCGGCCGCACCGCTCTCGACCGCCTGTCGCGCCAGGAACAGCGCAGTCGACCCGGTCGAGCAGTTGTTATTGACGTTGACGATGGGGATGCCCGTCATGCCGACCCGATAGAGCACCTTCTGGCCGGCGGTCGAGTCCCCGTACACAAAGCCTGCATAGGCCTGTTCGATGGCGTCGTAGCCAAGCCCTGCGTCCGCCAGCGCCAGCTTCACCGCCTCCTCGCCCATCGCGTCGTAAGGGGCCGAAGCGCCCGGCTTCGCGAACGGGATCATTCCGACACCTGCAACGATCGTGGTCATTATGCGCTCCTTGTCTTTCTTTGCCGACTAGGCGGAGGTTTCGCTCTCGATGAGCTTTCTGATTTCGGTCTTGAGAATCTTCCCGTAGTTGCTCTTGGGCAGGTATGATAGGAATCGATAGGCTTTCGGGCGCTTGAAACGCGCGATGTGCTCCATGCAAAAGACATCGAGTTCCTCAGCCGTGACAGGCGCAGATGACGCCACGAAGGCGACGACCTCCTCGCCCCAATCCGGATGGCGGCGGCCGATGACACTCACCTCGGTGACGGCGGGATGACGCAGCAGTACTTCCTCAACTTCCCGCGGGTAGATGTTGGAGCCACCGGAAATGATAACGTCCTTGGAGCGATCCTTGAGGTACAGGAAACCGTGCGCGTCGAAAGTGCCGACATCGCCGGTCCACAGCCATCCGTCCCGCAGCGCCTGCGCCGTCGCCGATGGGTTATTCCAATAGCCCGCCATGACGACGTCGCCGGCCACGATAACCTCGCCGTTATCACCTGGCGGCATGTCGTTTCCCTGGACGTCGACGACGCGGACGGAGACGCCGGTGCGTGCAATGCCGACCGAGGAAAGCCGATCGTCGAGCCGCCCGTCGCCGTTATCAAAATGCATGTAGGGCGGCAGATAACTGATCGTGCACGGCGACTCCCCTTGGCCATAGGCTTGCCAAAGGCGTGGACCGAGCGCCGACAGGGCTCGCTTGAGGTCCTCCACATACATCGGCGCACCGCCGTAGAAGATGTGGTCGAGGTTCTCCACCTTGAGATCCGCCAGAGACGGCGAATTGACGAGCCGGTTCACCATGGTCGGCGCAGCAAAGAACGAGCTGCCAGGGAAGCGATTGATGAGATCGACGATCTCGTCAGGCTGAAAACCGCCGCTCTCGGGCACGACATTGGCCGCGCCGCGCACCAGGTGGGCGAGCGCGAGGAGCCCTGCCCCGTGCGACAGCGGCGCCGGATAGAGGGCAGCGTCTGTTTCGTCGACAGGCCCGATGTCGGCGAGAAAGCTCATCATCATGTTGTAGAGGTTACGATGGGTCAGCATCGCGCCCTTCGGATAGCCGGTCGTGCCGCTGGTGTAGAAAAGCCACGCGGTGTCTTCGGGCGCGGCTGATGCCGGCCGGTGGTCGGAAGGCGCCGTCGCGAGCATCATGCGATAGTCATCGCCGTCGACATCGATGACGTTGCCTGGCTGCGACAGACCGCCCTCGATATCGGTGAACAGCACCGAGGCGGCGCAATTGTCGATGATATAGGCGAGTTCCTTCGGATGCAGCTTGGCGTTGATCGGCGCTACCGCGAGGCCCGCGTACCAGGCACCGAACAGGATCTCGAAATATTCCGGACGGTTGGAGAGGAACACGCCCACCCGCGAGCCCGGCGCAAAGCCGCGGCTGGACAAAGCTTCGCCGAGAGCAGCGCTGCGCTGCAAAAGTTGCGCGTAGCTATGGACGACCTTGCTGCCGAGACAGACCGCCGGGCGATCCGCGAAAGCTTTCGCCGCATTGGCGAGAACCATGGCGATGTTCATGGTCTTTTTCCCCGTTCAGATGGCCCGCGGCCGACCCTTCCAGAAAGTCTCACGGATGTCCTTCTTTCGGACCTTCCCGACGGGGCTGCGCGGTAAGCTGTCCCAGAACTCCACCGACTTCGGCGCCTTCACGCTGCCGAGCTTCGTCTTGCAGAGCGCAATGATCTCGTCGGATTCCACGCTGGCGCCGTCCTTCAGTTCGATGACGGCTTTGACCGCCTCGCCCCATTTGTCGTCAGGCACGCCGACAACAGCGCAGTCCTGTACTGCGGGATGGCCCCAGATGATCTGCTCGATTTCGCTCGGATAGACGTTGAAGCCTCCCGAGATGATCATGTCCTTCTTGCGATCGACGATGTAGACGTAGCCGTCCTCGTCTTTGAAGCCGATGTCGCCGGTGTGGTGCCAGCCGAAGGTGGAGACCTCTTTGGTGGCTTCGGGATTCCTGTAATAACCGGGCATCACCAGATTGCCCTTGACGACGATCTCGCCGCGCACGCCGGCCGGCACCAAATTGCCTTCATCGTCCATGATTTCGACGGGCGTCAGAAGGGTCGGTCGGCCGCAGCTCGCCAGGCGCTTCTCCCTCTCGGGATCGCCAATGACCATATGATCCTGCGGTGACAGAAAAGTGCAGAGCATCGGCGCTTCGGCCTGGCCGAAGGTCTGCGTCATCACCGGTCCGAACACCTCGATACACTCCTTCAGCTTGTCGACCGACATGGGGGCGGCAGCATAAATGAAGTGCTCGAGCGAGGAGAAATCGTGTTGCTTGAGTCCCGGATGGCCGAGCAGCATGTAGATCGCCGTCGGGGGAAGAAACAAATGGGTGACCCCCTCGGTCTCGATGGCATTCACTATCTTTGCAGCGTCGAAGCCCGGCAGGATGACCTGCGTCGCCCCTGCGGCCATCAGCATCATGCCGACGCCCCCGGCCGCATGTGTCATCGGCGCAACGACGAGATGGACGGGAGGCTTCTGCACCGGCATCGAGGTGAAGAAGTTCGAAATCATGGTTTCCCAGACGAGGTGGGTCCACAGCACGCCCTTCGGCCGGCCGGTTGTACCACCCGAAGAGAAAACCGAAATAGAAGCGTTACGGTCTTCGACGATATCAGGGTCGCTCTCGGGCGCATCCGCGATCCAGTCCATGAGAAAAGGAGCGTCCGCACCGGCCTTGTCGATGCAGACGTAGAGGTAGATCTTCGGGCATTCCTTGCGGAACACCTGCACGTTGGCTTCGAATTCGCTGTGATAAAATAAAACCTCGACGTCGCAATTGTCGAGGATATAGGCGTTCTCGTCCGCGGTGTTGCGGGCATTGATCGGCACCCAGACATTGGCGCCGCGCACGATGCCGAGGATGCACTCGAAAGCCACCGCCGAATTTGGACTATAGACCGCGGCCATCTGGCCGGGCCGCAGGCCGGCTGCCGCCAGCGCGTTGGCGATCCGGTAACTGCGAAGCTGGACCTCGCGGAAACTCCGCGCAACTGTCGCATCCTTCAGGCAGGTGCGCGACGGATTGATGCTGACGCCGCGGTCGAAGAAATCGATTAGCCGCATGGATGGTTCTCAACGTTCGAGGATCGTGATGCAGACGGTCGCTTCCTCGTAACGATGGAAGCCACCGCCGTTCTCGGCAATAGCATGACGCGCGCCTTCAACCTGCCGCGCGCCGCCCTCGCCGCGAAGCTGCGTGACGAGTTCGTATATCTGCGCAAGGCCGGTGGCGCCGATCGGATGGCCGCGCGACTCGAGGCCGCCGGAGACGTTGATCGGAATGCGGCCGCCGAGCGCCGTTTCGCCGTCGCGCACCAGACGGCCCCCATCGCCGATCGGCGTGAAACCGAGCAGTTCGGCCTGGTGTAATTCCGCGAAGGCGCTGGCGTCATGGACCTCGGCCACCGACATATCGGCGGGGCCGACGCCTGCGATCTCGTAGGCCCGGTTGGATGCGAGCCGGCAGAGATGCCTTTCAAGGTCGTCGGCCTCCCGGTCAGACCCCGAAGCCAGCACCGAGGCAGCGATGCGGATCGCCCGCGTCGCCCCGAGAGCGCGAGCCTTCTCCGCGGAACAAACGACAGCCGCGGCCGCTCCGTCGCTGATCGGCGCGCACATCGGCAGCGTCAGCGGCCAGGACACCTCGCGGGCCGCCAGCACGTCGTCGGCGGTCATCGAATCCTGATACTGAGCCTTGGGATTGAGTGTCGAGTGCCGATGGTTCTTCGCGGATACCTCGGCTATGTCGCGCTGGGTCGTTCCGAAGCGATGCATGTGATATCGCGCGAGCGACGCATAGACGTCCATGAAAACGCTGCGCTTGCCGCTGTTCAGGCCGGCGCCTGCCGGCAAGGCGAGATCCTTGCCGAGTGCCGTAAGACGGCGAATGCTGCCGTCCACATCGTGCACATCCCAAGCTCCGTCGAAGATCGCAAAGGATTTTTCTCGGTCCTTCGAATTCATCTTCTCTGCGCCGATCGCCAGCGCCACATCGCCCTGCCCTGATGCGACATAGGAAAAGGCGGCATTAAGCGCCGTCGACGCGCTGGCGCAGGCATTCTCGACGTTCATCACCGGAATATGTTCGAAGCCGAGCGCTCTGAGAACGAGTTGACCGCGCACCAGATGCTGTCCCTCCACAACACCCTGCGCCGTGTTGGCGAAGAATGCGGCCTGAACGTCGTCGCGGGCGACTCCGGCATCGACGATCGCCTCTTCCACCGCCCCGCGCGCGATCGACTCAAGCCGATCGTCGAGGTAGCGGCCGAACCGCGTCATGCCAACTCCAATGATGTAAACGTCCGTCATGGCTTCTTCCTAGACACTGATGAGGGACTCAATGCGGGCCCGGTCGGCCTGCAATTCGGCGGTCGTGCCCGACCAGACCACGCGGCCATTATCGATGACAAACTGCCGGCGCGCGAGCTTGAGCGGAACTTTCAGGTTTTGCTCGACAAGTAGGATTGCGACGCCTTCCGCGTTGATCCTGCGGATGGCCTCGGTAAGCTGCTCGACAATGAGCGGCGCGAGCCCTTCGGTCGGCTCGTCGAGCAGCAGCACTTCAGGATTTGTCAGCAATCCGCGACCGACGGCCAGCATCTGCTGTTCGCCCCCTGAAAGCGTATCGCCACCCTGCGTCGCCCGCTCCAAAAGGCGGGGGAACAATTGATAGATGCGCTCCAGCGACCACGGGCCCTTGCGGCCCATCACGGTAGCGATCTTCAGGTTTTCCTCGACGGTCAGATTCGGGAAGATGCGCCTGTTCTCCGGAACGAAGGCTAGGCCGAGCCTTCCAAGTTCATAAGGCTTCAGCGCGGTTATGTCACGATCACCCATCAGTCGTCGCCCGCTGTGCACGGCGTTAAGACCGATAGCCGCCTTGAGCAGCGTGCTCTTGCCGGCGCCGTTGCGGCCGATCAGCGAAACAACCTCTCCGGCCGCGACGTCAATGGACACTTGATGCAGGGCCTGGGCCTTGCCGTAGTAGACGTCGCAATCCTTAAGGGCCAGCGCGCTCATTCGTCGTTCCCGAGATAGGCTGCGCGCACGGCCGGGTTGCCCTTGATCTCGGCGGGTGAGCCGGACGCCAGCAACTGGCCCTGCACCATCACGACGATCTCATCGGAGATCTGCATCACGACGTCCATGTTATGCTCAATGAGCAGGACGGTTCGCCCCGCAACTATACGCCGTATCAGTTCGATCGCCTGCTCGAGACGTTCATGACCGACGCCGGCGAGCGGCTCGTCGAGCAACAATACGCTGGGATCGCTGAGAAGCGCGAGGCCGACCTCAAGGGCCCGCTGGTCACCGTGCGAAAGATTTTCGGCCGGAGCGTGCGCCAGCCGCTCGAGCCCAATCTGCCCAAGTACCTTTTCGGCACTTTGGCGAACGTCGGCGAAACGGCCGGCCGGCATCCAGAACGGCTGAACGCGGTAAAGATGCGCAAATGCCGCGAGTTTCAGGTTCTCCAGCACCGTCATGCCGGAGAAGATTTTCGTGATCTGGAAACTGCGGCCAAGGCCGGCACGCGTCCGGGCATGGACGGAAAGTTTCGTGATATCCCGTCCGTTGAGGACCACCTTCCCGGCGCTCAGGGTCGCGTGGCCGGACAGAGCGTTCATCAGCGTGGTCTTGCCGGCGCCATTGGGCCCGATCAATCCGTAGATGCGCCCGGACTCGAAGCTGCGGCTGACGCCCGCGACCGCCCTGAGGCCGCCGAACGCCACCTGAATATCCTCGCATTGCAGGGAAATGCCCGTGCTCACGCTCATCTTCACGCACCCTTCCCGATGCGCCCGAGCTTTGCGAACAGACCCGCAATGCCATTCGGCAGAAAGATCGTGCAAAGAATGAAGACGATGCCGAGAATGCCATACCAGTGCTGGGTGAACTGACTTAGTTCCTCCTTCAGCACCTCGAATACCGCAACGCCAAGGACTGGCCCGAGCAACGTTCCTTTGCCGCCGAGCAATGTCATGATCAACACGTCGCCCGAGGTGCTCCAGTGCAGCATCTGCGGGCTCACATAAAACATGAGAGAAGACAGCAGCGCGCCACTGACACCCGCATAGGCGCCCGATATCATGAACGCACACTGGCGCAGCCGCTGCACGTTGTAGCCGATCTGCTCGGCCCGAACGTCGTTGGCTTGCACCGCTTTCAACGCAGTTCCGAGGGGCGAGACGCGCAACACCGCCATGATCGCCACCCCAATCACGAACACCGCGATGAGAAAGTAGAAAAAATTTCGGTTGTTGTAGAAGTCGACACCTAACATGAACGGCCGCGGAACGCCGGGAATGCCGTCCAGACCGCCGGTGAACGCACGCAGCTTCGTGCTGGCCAGGATATAGGTGAGCTGCGCAAGCGCGAGCGTCAGCAGAGAGAAGAACAAGCCTGACACGCGCAGTGCGAAGATGCTGAGCAGAAAGGCCAGCGCCACGCCGGCAAGGGCGGCCGCCAGAAGCGCGGGCAAAAATCCGAACTGAGGTGCCAGCAGCGCCAGGGCATATCCCCCGGCACCAAACATGGCGGCGTGCCCAAAGGACAGCATCCCGGCCATTCCGAAAATCAGGTCAAATCCGACGGCGAAGAGACCCCAGATCAGAATCAGGCTGACCAGGTTCAGGCTTTCCTCGCTGGTCGACATGATCGGAATGACCATCATGGCAGCGACAACGGCCGCCATGAAGATCTGATCAAGGCGGAGCATGCTCATGCCGAGCGTCCCTTGCGGCTGAACAAGCCTGACGGCCGGGTCATCAGAGTGACGATGAGCAGAACGAAGGTAATCAGCTCCACCCATTCGGGTGCATAGGTAAATCCGGCTGCGCGCGCCATCCCCAGAAGAAGTGCGGCAAGGATTGCGCCCTTGATATTGCCGAGACCGCCGATGATCACCACCACGAAGCAATCAATGATCACGCTGAAGCCCATGCCAAGCTCGATCGGCACGAGGGGAGCCGCCACAACCCCGCCGAGCGCGGCAAGCCCGGAGCCGAGCGCAAACACGGCTGTGCGCACGCGCGACACATTGATGCCGAGCGTTTGAGCCATCTCCGAGTCTGAGCTCGCGGCTCGGATCACCATGCCGAGCCGACTGCGATCGAGCAGCAGGAACAGCAAAGCCGAGACGAGCGCCCCAAAGCCGATGATAAACAGGCGATAGGAAGGAATTTGGCTGCCCAGCATCGCGATCGGCTGCGAAAACAGCGCGGGCGTCGGCACCTGTTTGTAATCGAGGCCCCAGATCAAACGGACCGACTCCTCGATCACCAGAATGAAGCCGAACGTCAGCAGAAGCTGATAGATGTGATCGCGGCTGTAGACCGGCCTCAGCGTCGTCACCTCCATCGCCGCGCCGAGCGCAGCGACGACGACCGGCGCGAACGCAAGCCCGATCCAGAACGAGCCGGTCCAGTGGACGATCTGATAGCAGACATAGGCGCCAAGCATGTAAAGGGCGCCGTGAGCAAAATTGATCACGCCCAGCATGCCGAAGATGAGTGTCAGTCCGGCCGCCAGCAGGAACAGCAGGAAGCTTAAACTCAAGCCGATAACGATCGTCGACACGCCAGAGATCCACGGGTTCGCATCGAAGGGGTGAGGCGCGCCCCACTGCGGGGGCATGCCTCGTGCTCGTCAGCAGGCGTCGAACAGTTTCGCCGCGTCAAAGACATCTGTGATTTTCATGGTCAGCGGCGGCAACGGCGACTGTCCTTCAACGACCACGCCCCATAAGCCAACCTGCGCCGCCTGGTGATCGCAGGCGCGCATGACCTTCTTGCCCTCGAGCGAGTTCTCCCGGGTGCTCTTGGCAAAGGCATCGACCCACGTTTCGCGATCCCAACTCTTGGTGGATTCAACAACATCAAGCCACCAGCTGATGCCATCGTAAGCCTCGCCTGCAAAGCTCGAGGGCCATTCGTTGTACTTCGCCCGATAGGCTTCCACGAACTTCTTGTTCGCGGGATTGTCGACGGTGAAGTGGTAGCGGACGCCGGAATAAACACCCACCGCTGCCGGCCCGACGGCCGCAGCAAGCGTCTCGTCCTGCAGAACCGGGCCGAACTGTACCTTGGTCTTGTTGAGACCAACCTGACCTGACTGCTTGAGGAAGGTAACCGCGTCGTTGCCGGTGACCATGACGGCGATGCCATCGGCGTCGGACTTAGCCATTTTGTCGACGATGACTGAGTAGTCACGATTGCCAAGCGGCGCGTAGTCGTTGCCAACTATCTCGATACCCACTTTTTTGGCTTCGGCGACGAACAACTCCCAGCCGTCGCGAGTGGCCTGGTAATCGGCGGTCACGCCATAGATCTTCTTCAGCCCCTTCACCTTCGCAAATTCGACGCACATCCGGATTTCCATGCCGAGAGTGTTCGAGGTGCGGAAAGTATAGCGGGAACCGTTGGGCCGTGTGATCTTGTCGTCGGCCGAAATGGTAACGAGCAACGGTATCTTGCGCTGATCGGCAAGGCCTTGCAGCGCCAGCGTCGATGCTGATCCAACCGCTCCGAACATCATCTGGGCGCCACCCGCCAGCAAGCGGGTTGCCTTCTGGACCGCAGGCTGCGGCTTGGTCTCGTCGTCTTCCCATGACACCCGAATGGGTTTGCCGAGGACCTTGCCTCCGCGGTCGGCAATGGCCAGCTCCACACCCTGCCGCATATCCTTGCCGATGATGCCGTAGGCTCCAGAGAAAGCCAGAACGCCTGCGATGTGGAATTCGCTGGGCTCGTCCGCGGCCAGGACGCCTGTCGCCGGATTCAAAGCCACCAGCGCCACGCCCGCTGAACTCATCAAAAACGTGCGGCGATCCATAAAACCTCCCAATAAGCTCTCTGATCGTTTTGTTCTACTGCGGAGTAGGCTGTCTCTTACTTCTGAGTAAATGTCAAGCGAAGCCGCGGGCCACTGCGGCTTGAACGTTGACACAATAATGTGCATTGAATTGAAAGTGCGGCGGTGCGTCGCTCCCGCAACTTGGGGAAGCAATTGTATGCCGAAGAAGCCCGCTGGTCGCAAGCGCCCCAATATTTGGGAAAGCGCCGACTTGCGTCAGGAACAGCATGAGGCGAAGCGCCGTCTCATCCTGAAACAAGCCGCGATTCTGTTCGCCGACCGAGGTTTCCACGAGACAACGATCGACCAGATCGCCGAAGCTCTCCATGTGAGCAAACCGACGATCTACTACTACATCGATAGCAAAGAGGAATTGCTCTACGATATCGCGTATACAGGTCTCGCCGACCTGAACGAGGCGCTGTCCCGCGATCAAAACGCTGAACTCCCGGCGATCGATCGTTTCGCGCAGTTTTTCACGATGTACGGCCGGCTTATTCTGTCTGAGTTCGGGGTCTGTCTGGCTCTCATCAGTGACCGCTCGCTGAACCCGCAATCGCGACGCCGGCTACGTTCGCTGAAGAAGCAGTTTGAAATCACGGTCCGGAAAATTCTCGATGAAGGTCGCCAAGACGGCACAATTTGCGTGGACGACCCGAAGATATTTGCATTCGCTATTTTTGGCGCATTCAACTGGGCCCCTCAATGGTTTTCCAGCAAAGGCTCATCCAGTTCAGATCAGGTCATAGCTGACCTGCTCGAAATATTCCGGAAAGTGGCTTGTCAGAAAAGTCCGGCCGGTGGTTAACGCGTTCCATGGGCGCCATAGGCTTCGACCAACCGGATTCTCAACCCGCGCACATGGCGATCGATATGCAGTCGCGCTCTCGAGTATCGCGCAGTACGCGTTGAGCCGGATCATCAGTTCCGGATCGATCGACGGGGACCTATGGACGAATAATGAGGTATTAGCACTACTTTGGCAGAATTTGGCAATTGACTGGCGAAACTGGATTCCCGAATCAGATTTTCTATGATTCATGGATGGTCGGCTTTTGGAGGGCCGACCATGGTGGGCACGAAGTCGAAGTGGGAAGTCGAGCTTGGACGCTGGCTCAAGCCATTCCTGGATCGTTTAGGTCACAAGGCGCGGCGGCGGATGTGTCCGCTTTATATCTCGGGATTGATTGGACCCGGTGATCGCAAGAGCGTCCAGCCGATGGCGGCGCGGCTAGTACCGGGCGAGTATGACCAGTTGCACCATTTCATTGCTGATGGCGTTTGGGATGCAGCGCCATTGGAGGCGGAAATGCTGGTACAGGCCGATCGCCTGGTCGGCGGCAAGGATGCGGTGCTGGTCGTCGACGACACGGCGATGCCGAAGAAGGGCGATCGTTCGGTTGGTGTCGCTCCACAATATGCCTCGTCTCTCGGCAAGACGGCCAATTGCCAAACATTGGTGTCGCTGACGCTTGCGCAGGGTGAGGTGCCGGTCATGGTGGCATTACGTCTCTTCGTTCCCGAGAGTTGGACGAGTAATCCGGTGCGTTTGAAACGTGCGGGCGTTCCAGTTGAGTACCGCGCAGCGCGGACCAAGCCAGAGGTCGCCTTGGCGGAGATCGACCGCGTCATCGCCTCCGGTGTGCGTTTCGGCTGTGTGCTTGCCGATTCAGGGTACGGCTCCAGCGGGCCTTTCCGTCAGGCGTTGAGCGAGCGCGGTCTGCTGTGGGCGGTGGGTCTGTCGCGGCGCCAGAACGTCTATCCCGCCGACATTGCCCTGATCTTTCCCATCGCGAAGACCGGCAAGCCCCGCAAATACCACATCCCTGATCAGCCACCGGTCTCTGCTGAAGCGTTATTGGCCGAAGGCAAATGGCAAAGAGTCAGTTGGCGGCGGGGCACCAAAGGTCGGCTGACATGTCTCTTCACGGCCCGCCGCGTCCGCGTTGCGGATGGCCATAAGCACCGGATGCTCGATAACCGTATGCAGTGCATGCCCGGTGACGAGGTCTGGCTCGTCGGCGAGCGGCGGTCGAGCGGGGAGCAAAAATACTATGTGTCGAACCTGCCGGCCGATGCCACCATCAAGACGCTCGCTGCCACGATCAAGGCCAGGTGGGTCTGTGAACAGGCCCACCAGCAGCTCAAGGAGGAGCTTGGGCTCGACCACTTCGAAGGTAGATCCTGGACGGGATTACATCGACACGCGTTGATGACGATGATCGCCTACGCCTTCCTCCAATCCCGCCGCCTCAAAGCAGCGGGACGGAAAAAAAAGAATCTCGGGACCGCCACCACAACCAAGCATGCCCGCCATCAGGCAAGCGATCCTCGACCTCTTCGCACGACCTCCACCCCGACAATGTCCTCACTGTGACATGTTCCTTGCAGATATCGCCAAGCCTAAAGTGCCAAAGTAGTGTTAGGGCCCAGACTCATTAAATCCACCATACCAGAGCTGCGGCAAGGCAGACAGAAGCGAGGTAGTTTCGCGCCAGCCTGTCGTAGCGGGTTGCGAT
>JBOHIT010000447.1:0-9732 GCA_050726155.1 Bradyrhizobium sp. | reverse complement strand
GCACCGGACGATGCTTCGCATCGCCGAGGCGATCCGACCTCTCCCTAGGGGAGAGGTAAGCAGCACCGCATTTGGGCATCCAATTGGATGCGACTAACCCGGACCGCCCATGGCCTTCTACTTCGTTCAGTTCCTGACCGGTCTGGCCAGCGCGGCGTCGCTGTTTCTGGTCGCCTCGGGCCTGTCGATCATCTTCGGCGTGACGCGGATCGTGAACTTTGCCCACGGCGCCTTCTACATGCTCGGCGCCTATGTCGCTTTCACACTGACCGAACGCTTCTCCGGCGCGTTCGGCTTCTGGGGTGGCATCGTGCTCGCGTCGCTGATCGTGGCCGTGGTCGGCGTCATCGTCGAGATGGTGCTGCTGCGGCGGATCTATCACGCGCCGGAACTGTTCCAGTTGCTCGCGACGTTCGGCTTGACGCTGATGGTCCAGGATATCGTGGTGCTGATCTGGGGCCCCGATGATCTCTTGGGCCGCCGCGCGCCTGGGTTTAAAGGCGCGGTCGGTTTCTTCGGTCAGAACATTCCAAGCTACGATCTGTTCCTGATCGGGCTCAGTCCCGTCGTGCTCGGCGTGCTCTGGTTGCTGTTCCAGCGCACGCGCTGGGGCGTATTGGTGCGCGCGGCGACGCAGGACCGCGACATGGTCGCGGCGCTGGGCGTCAATCAAAAGTGGCTGTTCACCAGCGTGTTCGCGCTCGGCGTCTTTCTTGCAGCCCTTGGCGGCGCGCTGCAGATCCCGCGCGACGCGGTGCATCATGCGCTCGACCTGCGCATCATTGTCGACGTCTTCGTGGTGGTTGTGATCGGCGGCCTCGGCAGCATCATCGGCGCCTTCGTGGCGGCCGTGCTGGTGTCGGAACTGAATGCCTTCGGCATTTTGATCTTCCCAAAGATCTCGATTATCCTGGTGTTCCTTGTTATGGCGGTGGTGCTGATCGTCCGTCCGTGGGGCCTGTTCGGCAAGCCGGAGGCCGCTGCGCGCCGCACACCGGGCCTCACCGTGAATCCCTGGCGTCCGCTGACGTCGAACGAGCGCTGGCTGGCGATGGCAGGGCTTGCGGTCGCGGCGATGCTGCCGTTGTTCGCCGGCAATTATGCACTGACCGTCGGCTCGGAGATCGCGATCTACGTGATCTTTGCCGCCAGCCTGCATTTCCTGATGTCGGTCGGCGGATTGGCCTCGTTCGGCCACGCCGCCTATTTCGGCCTCGGCGCCTACGGCGTCGCGTTCCTCGCCAAGGCGGCGGGACTGCCGATGATTGTCTCGCTCCTGCTCGGCCCGCTGCTCGGTCTGCTCGGTGCTGCCATCTTCGGGTTCTTCGCCGTGCAACTGTCCGGCGTCTATTTCGCGATGCTGACCCTGGCGTTTGCGCAGATTGTCTGGTCGATCGCCTTCCAGTGGGTCACGGTGACCGGCGGCGACAACGGCATTTTGGGCGTTTGGCCGGAGAAATGGGCGGCGGGCCCCGCGAATTTCTACTGGCTGTCGCTCGGGGTTGCCGCGATTGCGGTCGCCGTGCTGCGGGTGATCGTGTTCTCGCCGTTCGGTTTTGCCTTGCGCGCCACGCGGGATTCGCTGCTGCGCAGCGAGGCCATCGGCATCAACGGCAAGCGCGTGCAGTGGACCGCTTTCGTCATCGCCGGCACCGTCGCGGGCTTTGCCGGCGCGCTGTTCGCCTACCTGAAGGGTAGCGTGTTCCCCGACAGCCTCGGCATCTCGCTGTCGGTCGATGCGTTGGTCATGGTGCTGCTCGGCGGCGTCGAGACCGTCTCGGGTGCCGTGGTCGGCGCCATCGTCTTCAAGGCGCTGAACATCTGGCTGGTGAGCCAGACTGATCTGTCCAAGCTGGTGCTCGGCGGCTTCATCGTGCTGATCGTGGTGGCCTTCCCCAAGGGCATCGTCGGCGTGCTCGAAACGATCCGCAACCGGCGCAAATCCGCCTCGTCGAAAGCATCCTCGCCCCAATCAACTTTGGCCACCTCCCGGATCGAGACCGCCGAATGAGCATGGTCCCCACATTGCTGTCGGTCGAAGCCTTAAGCAAATCCTATGGCGGCGTTCACGCCGTGCGCAGCGTCTCGTTCTCGCTGCGATCGGGCGAAATCCTGGCGCTGATCGGGCCCAATGGCGCGGGCAAGAGCACCTGTTTCGACATGCTCAACGGCCAGAACACTCCCGACAGTGGCCGCATCAATCTGCTCGGCGAAGACACTGTCGGTAAAAAACCGCGCCAGGTCTGGCGGCTCGGTGTCGGCCGTACCTTCCAGATCACCGCGACATTCCCGACCATGACCGTGCGCGAGAACGTGCAGGTCGCACTGGTGTCGTATGGGCGGCAATTGTTCAATCTCTGGGGCTCGACGGCAAATTACGAACGGGACGAAGCCGGCCGGTTGCTCGACCTGGTCGGCATGGGCGCCTATGCCGAGCGCCCCTGCGGTGAGCTTGCCTATGGCGACCTCAAGCGGCTCGAACTTGCCATCGCGCTCGCCAACGAACCGAAACTTCTGCTGATGGACGAGCCGACCGCCGGCATGGCGCCGCGCGAGCGTGTTGAGCTGATGCGGCTCACGGCGCAGATCGCCCGCGAAAAGTCGATCGGCGTGCTCTTCACCGAGCACGACATGGACGTGGTGTTCGAACACGCCGACCGCATCCTCGTGCTCAACCGCGGCAGCCTGATCGCCGAGGGCACGCCGGAACAAGTGCGCGGCAATCCGCAGGTCCGCGCCATCTATCTCGGCGAGGGCCTGGTGTATGACGCGCGGCACCGCGAGGGGGCCGGCGCATGAAGCTCAGCGTCGAAAACCTCAACAGCTATTACGGCCCGGCGCATATCCTGTTCGATATTGCGCTCGAAGTCGGCGAGGGCGAAGTCGTGGCACTGCTCGGCCGCAACGGTGCCGGCAAATCCACCACGTTCCGTTCCATCGTCGGCCTGGTGCAGCAGCGCTCCGGCCGCATCCTGTTCGAGGGCAGGGATGTCTCGGTCGAGCCGACGCATGCGATCGTGCGCGGCGGGCTCGGTTACGTGCCGGAAGAGCGGCGCATCTTCACGGACCTGACGGTCGAGGAAAATCTCGAGGTCGGCCGCCAGCCGAAGCGCGCCAATGCGCCGTACTGGACCCGAGAAAAGCTGTTCACGCTGTTTCCGAACCTTGGCGAGATGCGGGGCCGTCCCGGCGGGCGCATGAGCGGCGGCGAGCAACAGATGTTGACGATCGCGCGCACCTTGATGGGCAACCCATCGCTGGTGCTGCTGGACGAGCCCTCCGAAGGGCTGTCGCCGAAGATCGTCGAGCAGATGGTCGACGCCATCCTGGCCATGAAGAAGGAAGGCGTCAGCATTGTCGTCTCCGAACAGAATTTGCATTTCGCCCGGCTGATCTCCGACCGCGCCTATATCATCGAGCGCGGCAAGATCTGCTACGGCGGCACGATGGCCGAACTCGACGCCCGTCCGGATATCCGCGACGCGCATCTGTCGCTGTGACCGGCGGCAAACCAGAAGAGAGAGCACAGATGGGCAGGAGTGTTTCGGCGAAACGAAGCGTCAAGCCTTCGCGGCCGTCCTACATCCTCGATGAGCAGGTCGGCTTCATCCTGCGCCAGGTCTGGCAGCGCCATTCCACGATCTTCGCCCGCGAGATCGGCATCAATCTGACGCCGACGCAGTGGGCCGCGCTGGCGAAATTGACCGAGACCGGGCCCTGTTCGCAAAATCTCCTGGGCCGGCACACCGCGATGGACGTCGCTACCATCAAGGGCGTGATCGACCGCCTGACCGCGCGCGGCCTCACGGAAACCAGCCCCGACCCCGAGGACGGCCGCCGCCTGCTGGTCAGCCTGACGCGCGCCGGTCAGCAAATGGCGGAAAAAGCCGCGCCGAATGCGCTCGCGATCACCCGCGAGACGCTGGCGCCGCTCGACGCCAAGGAGCGTGAGACACTGATGGCGCTGTTGGACAAGCTGCGGTGACTCAAAGCCGTCCTTCCGGGCCAACGCCTCAACACAGGTGGCTTGTGCCGGCTTGTATGATACTTTGAACCAGCGATGGAGTTTCCCCAGGTGAGGGCGCGAGGCATGAAGCGGCGCGAGTTCATCATGGCCATCGGCGGCGTGGCGGCGTGGCCACTCGCGGCAAGGGCGCAGCAATCCAGGAATGCTCCGCGAATTGGCTTCATGGCAACAGGGGCGCTTGAACTACCCGAGACGCGTGCGGGCCTCAACGCCTTCCATAAGGGATTATCGGAATATGGCTACATCGATGGGCAGAACATCATCGTAGAGGTCCGGGCGGCCGACTCGAAGGTCGAGCGTTTTCCGGCGCTGGCGAGGGAACTGGTCGGACTTAACGTCGATCTCATCGTCGCAACAAATTCACTCGCCGCCCGTGCGGCGCAGCAAGCGACCACCACAATTCCCATCGTCGTGCCGGTCATGGGCGATCCCGTCGGAGACGGACTTGTCGCGAGCCTCGCGCGACCGGGGGGGAATATCACGGGGTTGACGTTTCTTGGCCCGCAGCTCGTCCCCAAGCGCCTCGCCCTGCTCAAGGAAGCGCTGCCCACGGTTTCGCAGGTGGCCGTGCTCTGGCATCCGTCCGCATATGGCGAGCGCACGATGAAGAGCATGATGGATGAGGCAGAGGAGGCCGCGCGTGCCCTGGGAGTGCAGCTGCGGTTTGTTGCCGTGCGCGGCCCCGGCGAACTAGAGCAGGCATTTTCCGCGATTGGGGCGGCACAAGCGGATGCCCTTCTCGTATTTCCAAGCCCGATGCTCTTCGCCGAGCGCAAGCGCATTGTCGACCTCGCCACCGAGCATCGGTTGCCCTTGATGGCGATGGGCAAGGAGTTCGTGCAACTCGGTGGGCTTATATCCTACGGAGCGGATGTTATCGACTTCAACCGGCGATGCGTTTTCTATGTGGACAAGATTCTCAAAGGCGCGAAGCCTGCGGATCTCCCGGTCGAGCAACCCACGAAGTTTGATCTGTTCGTCAACCTCAGGACCGCGAAGATGCTTGGTATCGAGATTCCACCTTCGCTTCTCGCGCGCGTCGACGAAGTAATCGAATAAATCTTGCGGCGTTCGCTACGTCGCAAGGCAGAGCACCAGCGCGATAACGCCGACCAGGATGAGGCTGACGGCCCAGAAAATATCCAGATTGAACCAGCTCCGCGATACGAATTTGAGACCGAGATAACGATAGACCAGCCACGCCAGGCAGCCGCCGGCGGCAATCATCGCGATGGCGTGGACGATGGCGACCAGCCCGGCCATGCCGAGATTGGCGCTGATGAGGGTCAAAGCTGCTTCGTGGCCCTTGTCGAGGTCGGCTTCCCGGCAGAGCCCGAGATAGATCGGCACCAGCATCAGCCCCGCGCCATGGGCGATGGCCACGGCAAAGGACCAAAGCCCCAATTGGGCCGGTGGTATCCGCGCCAATGCGCGCGGATGGCCTCTTGCGACAAGGCGGAAGACACCGAACCCAATGACAAGCAGGCTGGCGCCGATCTGGATCTGGCGTTGCCATTCGACGAGCGCCACCAAGGCCGCGAAAGGAAGCAGAACCACGAGCATCGCGAGCAGATGGCCGGCCGTCAGCGGCCAAAGCGCGGCCAGCAAGGCACGCGAATTCCTTTCCATCAATCCGGCTGAAACCGCGAGCGGCCACCCCATTCCCGGATTTACGCCGTGGTAAAGGCCGCTCGCGACGACGGCCAGCCAGAGCCAGGCCGGAGTCCAATCCGCTGCACTCAAATTCAGGCCGACGGATAGCAGAACGAATCCGTCGAACAGTCTCCACCATCGAGCCGGATCTGATGCGCCCGGTATCCGTCGGGGAAGCTCACGCAGAAGTCCTTTGCCAGTTCGAGGCCGCCTCTCGGGTTTGCATTGGCCATCACCTCGACGCCCGGAATTCCGCCGGGATAGAATTGGTCGTCCCAGGTCGAGTAGAGCGAATTGGTCCAGTAGACGCGTTTGCCGTCGCGGCTGATCTCGACCATCTGTGGCCCGCCGGGACAGGCCTTGCCGCTCGGATGCGGCGTACGGCGCACGATGCCGCCGATGTGGACCGATCCGGCAAGCTTGAGCTTTCGGGGATCGCTGACATCGTATTGACGCATCTCGCCGGTGCCCCAACAGGCGACGTAGAGAAACTTGTCATCCATCGACAGATCGATATCAGTCACCAGCGGCGGCACGGCGCCAAAGCCCTGCAGAAGCGGTGGCAGCTGCTCTTTCGGCGCGGGCTCGGGCGGGATCGTCGCCGTCTTCTCGATGTGAAACTTGCCGCCCTCGCGCCACCAGGTCCAGATCGAACCTTCGAGGTTTGTGGTGTCGACGACGACGCCCACGAATCCGTACTCCTTGATGGGATCATGCGCGGGACGCACTTCCAGCGCCATTTGATGGTTGGCGCCGAGATCGATGGTCTGGATGTTTCGCCGCGCCCGCAGATCCCAGAAGTGGATCCGATGGCCATATTTGTTCGAAAGCAGATCCTCCGGCACGATGCCGTTCTCGAACTGCGGTGGCAGCGCCCACTCGCTCGACACCATGTAGTCGCGGGGCAGGTTCCACCAGAAATCATAGTGCAGCTTTTGAGGGCCGCGGTCGATCTCCCATCGCCCGAGGATTTCGAACGTCTGGCAGTCCATGATGAAGATGCCGGGTGGTCCATCGGTGCCATCCTTGCCACCGCCGCCGAGCGTAGAAACATAGATGCCATCCGGCCCGCAGTGAATGGTGTGCGGCCGCGAGTACCCGGTCTTCCTGAAGATCTCCTCGGGCTCGATGATCTTGTGAATCTTCGCGCTTGTGGGATCCGGCTTTGTATCGACGATGTAAATCCGCGAGGACCGCATACCGGGGATGATGAGGTAGCGGCGCTCGAGGAATGCGTGCCCGGCGAGCGGCGACAGCGCCGACGAACATGCGTTCCATCCGAAATGATGAAACTCGTCACCTTTGTTGGGCATCGTTACGGTGTGAACCACCTGACCATAGGTCGAAGAGCCGGGCTTGACATCGATCACGGCGAGCGCGTCGGGCTTCGAAAAGTCCGGGCTCAGCAGCAGGGTGTAAACGAAGCTCTCCGGCGGAGCTTCCATCGCAAGCTTCGGCGACGCGTGAAACGTGGGATCTGGTCTCATCGTCATCGGACTGCCTCCCTGTTTGCCTTGGTGGGTACCAACATGGCTCAACGGCATGCAGCAGAACTAACCCGGCTCGTTGAGTGCTCTTAACGGTGCCGCCGGCGGGGTTCGCTTCTGGCGACCATATACCTCAATGCTATCAGGTGAAAGAAACGATGCCGGCTCCGATCCCCGCGCCGCATGCGCTCGCCATATCGAGGCAAACGCTCGCGCCGCTCGATGCCAGCGTGCGCGGGAAGCCGCTGGCTCTGTTGGGCAAGCTGCTGTGATGGCGCGGGATTTGCGAGCGGGAGATCAAACGAGGCCCGGAGTGCCTAGGAGTCCGGGCCTCGTGATCAAACAACCCCTTGGACGTCAGGTGTGATGACCTGATGACCATCCCCCAGTCGTTCGCCGAGGCTTTATAGGGAATGTCGCTTAGGGTGACTAACCCGGAGAACTACGGTGCAGCAACGGCGCGATCTACGACACCGTCGAAAGGAACCGGCTCACGGCCGATCCCGGCAACCCGTTGATCTCGTCCCAGACCGGGCAGGTGCGGATTCGCGGCGCCGAGTTGGAAGTGATCACCCGCGTCACGCCGGACCTCGACCTGATCGGCGCCTGAATACGTCTTCTCGAATCGATTCTTCGACCGTCAGGAGTTCGGTCCGCCGGTTTGATGACCGTTTGATCAGGCACTGCGGGGTGGAATTGGAGACGAACGTGCGCCCCATTCCTCGGGGCCGACTTCGGCTATGGGGCAGAATCGGAAAAAGCCCACCGTGAGCAAATGTCGGCTGCTGTTGATCCAACGGCGGACTCAAATCCGATATCGGGTCATGTCAGAGTGCCAAGAACCCTCATGCGCCCTGACCATTAATTTCCTGGCTGCCGAGCCAACCCAAGCAGGATGGCTTGAGCTTCGCTAACGATCTCGCGCACGATCTCCGCTGCGGGTTGTCTCTTGTGAACAAGGGCCACGCTCTGCCCGGCATAAAGCGCCATCGCATCTATATCGCCCTCAGCATCAGCGGCGGGCGGAGCCGGTCGATACCGCACTATCGGTCCGCGTGATTTTGACGAAGCGACTACATCACCCTCGCCGGGCCGCTTGCCCGTTGCCGGACGGCCGGCGGCTTCCCAAGCAGCGATAGTACTGTTGCGCAGTACGCGATGAGGTGCCTTGGGCCAGCCGATGTCGAATAGCTCTTCGAGATAGATGGTGTCGTCTTCTGTTGCCTGCAAAACGCGATCGCGATAGTGCGGATGAATTGGCACCTCGTTGCTCGCAAGAAAGCGGGTCCCGATCCAGGCCCCCGAAGCGCCCAGCGCTAAAGCAGCAGCAAGCCCGCGACCGTCAGCGATGCCTCCCGCTGCAAAGACGGGAACTGGTCGAACCGCATCGACCACTGCGGGAACGAGCGCCATGGTTGCGACTGTTCCACGCACATGGCCACCGGCTTCCCATCCCTGGGCGATCACGACGTCAACGCCACACTCTACTGCGTGCCGCGCATCTGCTGCCGTGCCGACTGTGTGGAGCACTGTGGCACCACCAGCCTTTGCGCGGGCCACAAGGCCTGAAGGATCGCGCCAGATGAAGGAGATAACCGGCACGCCCTCCTGCAAACAGGCGTCAAGGCGCTCTTCTTGCGGAAAATCCAGGTTTAGATTGACGGCGAACGGTTTAGTCGTGAGCGCGCGAGTTTCGCGGACCTGCTGCCGCAATGCCGGTATGTCCGCCCCCCACAGTGCAAGCGTGCCCAGGCCGCCAGCGTTGCTAACCGCGGCAGCGAGGGCGGGGCTGACCAGCCCACCCAGGGGCGCTTGAATTATCGGAGCTTCGATCCCGAGACGTTCACAACCTGCCGTAATCATCAGGTCACTCCATCAGCCAAATACGTATTCCGGACCAATCGTTGGGAATATTGCCCGACACCCTTGGCCAGCTTTGGGCTGCACCACAAGGGATTTCTGCTTCCGGTCAATCGCGTCGGTTTGACCGCGAACCGGCGGCTTCCGCTCCATCGCCGTCAACGGATATCGTCAGATCGACCCGGCCGCCGCAAACAGCCACGCTACTCGATCGCCTCGTCGGCACCCACTAACAGCGTCGCTGGAATTTCGTTCAGCATCGACCGCGTGATATTGATGATCATCCCTGCGCTCGCAGCTTGCCGCTATCTCGTGATGGGATCTCTGCGGCTTGCCGCTCCTTCGCTTCGTAATATTCGGCTGAGAACTGTATCGACCATTGCGAGAAGAACGAACGCAATTTCTGAGTGGGCTTTTCCACGCCGAAACGTTCGGCGACATGCGCATTGCGCAACCATCTTACCGCCGATGCGAGGCCGGCCGTGCGCTCGAGCCTCTCAACCGCCGCGACGCCGGCGGTCTCTGCCTGCCGGTAGCGAAAACCGACCTTCTTGATCACATACAGAGACCTGATGGCTTCATAGCTTTTGAATACGCGCTGAACGAACGGAGTTTTCCGGGCCTGCGGCCAGGCTGCCGGGTACACCGGCAGCACCAGCAGCTTGCTCTTGGCGACGACCGTCGCCAGCGGATGCAGGAGTTGCA